>NZ_JACLCT010000004.1:0-215091 GCF_014218915.1 Chryseobacterium sp. C2(2020) | reverse complement strand
TGTTTTAGTATTTGTTCAATTCTAAAATATTAATTTTAGACATTAAGCACCTCATGTTTTTCTCCGAATTCACGTTATTTTAAAATGGGCTTTGGTTAAAAGAATGCCGGCAAAAGCCATCGAAATTTTAATCCAAAAAGGTTGCAAAGTCAATGAAATAGATCCATCAGAAAACTCTTTACTACATTTAGATTTACCTGAAGAATATTTCGGATTACTGATTAATTATGGTTTAAATGTCAATCACAAAAATAAAGGAAATGTTACTCCTTTGCAGAAAGCCATTGATGCAGGCAACAAAAAGGCTGTCCAAACCTTACTCGAAAACGGAGCCGATCCACAACACAAAGACAACCGTGGAAATTCGATGTTTTACGTGGCTTTGGTAGATAAACTCAATTATGATATTTACGATTTGCTTTGCGAATTCGACAGCCCGAATTTTGACGAAACCAATACCGATGGTGTGTCAATGTTATTTGAATATATCAGAAGATTAGACAATTATTCGAGCGAAAATTCTTTACGTTATTTATCCAAAATGTTGGATCAAGGAGCAGACTTAACCCACAAATGTTTGTATTACGGAAGTCCTACAACACCTTTGGATATGGCTATTACCAAAAATTTTGCCGTTTTTGAAATCGTTCTCAATCATTTATACGCCGATATCAATGAGCAGGACGATAACGGAAATACCTTACTGCACAAAGTTTGTAATGTGAACTTAAATTTTGAAGCCGAAAAAGCCAAAGATATTTATAAAAAAGTAAAACTAGTACTAGAAAAAGGAGCGGATATTTCCATCAGAAATGCACAGGACAAATTGCCAATTGACTTAGCAAGCAATGATAATTTAAAAGAAAAAACCGTTCAACTATTACTCAAACAAAATCAATAACTATGTCGATGTCATTTATATTAGCCTGTGAACAAGGCAACCGAAAAATAGCAGAACTATTACTACAACAAGAAGTTACCGATGTAAATTATACCGATGAAAAAGGCAGAACAGCCTTGCATTATGCGTCGCATCGTGGGTACTTGGAAATTTGTGAAGCTTTAATTACTAAAGATGCAGACATTAACTACGAAGACCGGAACGGAGAAACGCCTCTGTTTTTTGCCACTTTACAAAATCAAGTGGAAGTGGTAAAATTGCTTTTGCCTAAAAATGCAAAAGCCGACATTAAAGATTATCAGGGAAACAATCTGCTTCATATTGCCACCCGAAACGGACAAAAAGTGCTCTGTGAATTATTTTTAGCCAGCGGTTTCGACCTGGAAAGTGTAACCAACAATGGCGAAACACCTTTGATGATTGCCGTAATGTATTCCAAAAAATCGGTGATTGACCTTTTTATTCAAAAAGAAGCTAATGTATTTGTAACTACCAAAGACGGAAACAACTTATTGCATTTGGCTTTGCAAAGCGGAAATTTACCCATCATTAAACTTTTATTAGAAAAAGGAATTGCGGTTGATGAGCCTAATTCAAGCGGAACAACACCTTTGCTTTTTGCGTGTTCCAATAATAATATAATGCTTACCAAATTGTTTTTAGAATTTGGAGCCGATGTTTTTCAGACCAGTAAAAACGGAATTTCGCCCATTTATTATGCCTGTGCTTACAACCAGAAGCAAATGGTGCAGTTATTTTTGGAGCAGGGTTTGGATGTCAATTTTCAAACCCCGACACAAGGAGCAGTTACTTTGGGAAGCTACCTCGATTTTGTGGAAAGATCCCAAGATTTATCATCAGATAGTTTGTATCATTTGAGCAGTAGCTATATTTCCGGAGGTGAAAGTTTATTGCATTTGGCGGTAAAAAACGGACATCTCTATATGGCTGATTTACTCTTGAAAAAAGGAGCTGATGTGAACATTCAAGACGAGTCGGAAAATACAGCTTTACATTACGCAGCGTGTAACGGAAAAAAAGATATAGTTGCCCTTTTAATCAAACACGGAGCCGATGTAAATCTTACCAATGTACGCGAACAAAGACCATTAGATTATGCCAACCAAAGAGGTTTCAACGAAATTGCTGCCATAATCTTACAGCAAAATCCAACTAACGATACTTTGCCAAAACAAAATCCATTAGCCAATAACCCCATTGATTTAACATCAAACTCATCCGTTTCAAAGGAAGATATCAAATCGAAATTAAAAGAATTAAAAGAACTTTTAGAAGATGAACTGATTAGTGAAGAAGAATACAATCAAAAGAAAGCCGAACTATTAAAACTTTTGTAAACCATAAAAGCCGGTTTATGGAAAAAAACAGGAACTTGGATTTGACCAGAAAAATATTCCAATTCTTATGATCCGTAGAAGCCGTTAAATGAATCTCTGCCTGAAAATTCATCAGTAAAATCCGGTATACTTCCTGTTTCCGTCATTTGGAAGACTTCCGATAATAATTGATTTAAAAGTTTTTTAGAAGGTTTTGCTGTAAGTATACTACCGAGCGGAGCCGAAGCGTACAATGAAGCAAAAATACTTTCATAAGACTCTCCCGAAATCCTTCGACTGTTGTTCGGTATTCCTTCGGAAAAAATCCCATTTTTCCGAAGCCGACCCGAAGAAGACCCAAACATGATCCGAAGAAATGGGTTTTCAAACCGGTCAAAAGCAGTCAAAAGCAGTCAAAACCGGTCAGAATTTTTTATGGTGGTGGAAAATGGACATTTTTGTGGTAATTTTAAGTCATCTAAGCGAAAAAAGCGGGTAAAGCAAAATGATAAAAATTTTTTAGCAAGATAAAATGAAGACGAAGAAATTAAGTAAGAACAAAGAAATCAATCCCAGTCAGACGCAATAAACTTCATCCTATTTCCCTGATCATCATTTAAAGTCAGAAAATGTCCTTCCACTTTGTAATGCTTCATCTTTTTGATGTTCTGAGAAAAATCGTTTTCCAGTTTCATATTTGGACACGCCATTTCTGTTGAGACAACTTGCGAAATTTTTAATTGATTCTCTTTTTTAAATTCAGTTGTGAAAAACATTTTATTGCATCCCATGAAGGCAGAAGTTTTTATTTTCCCGTTGTCGGGAGGAGAGGTAATATCAATTTTTGCATTGTTTTTAATCAACTCTTCTTTGGAGTAATCTGCAAAAGAAACCAGCATCCATTCTCTCTGGATCTGTGGGGTTTTTACAGTTACGGAAGAGCAGTTTAAGATAAAACTGAGGCATAAAAATGTTAAAATTGCAGTGAATCTCTTTTTCATAACTCATCGGAATCCATTTTCGTACCATCTCAGACATCAGACAGTAAAAAAATTAGTAAATTAGCGACACAAAAATTATTTTATAAAATGAAAAGAATATTACTACTATTCACTTTCCTTTTAAGTTTTGTCCAGATGAGGGCAGATGAAGGAATGTGGCTGTTAATGCTCGTGAAAAGACTGAATGGGGTAGATATGCAAAAAGAAGGATTGCATCTTACACCGGAAGAGATTTATTCTGTCAATAATTCAAGCTTAAAAGATGCAATTGTAAGCTTTGGAGGATTCTGTACAGGAGAAATTGTTTCCAATCAGGGTCTTATTTTTACCAATCACCACTGTGGATATGGTGCTGTAGCTGCCGCTTCTACACCAGAGAAAGATTATCTGAAGAACGGATTCTGGGCAATGAAGCAGAAAGACGAATTCAATGCAAAAGATCTTTACGTAAGATTTTTGGTAAGAATGGATGATGCTACCCAAAGAATCAACGCTAAACTAAACAACAATATGTCCGCTGCAGAGAGAAAAGCTGTTATTGACGCTGAAACAAAAGCGATCCAGTCTGAAAACTCTGAGAACGGAAAATACACAGTAGTTGTAAGAGACTTCTTCAACGGAAACGAATTCTACTATTTCGTTTATCAGGATTATAAAGATATCAGATTAGTGGGAGCTCCGCCTTCTGCACTGGGAAAATTTGGAGGTGATACCGATAACTGGGAGTGGCCAAGACATACGGCTGACTTTACGGTTTTCAGAGTATATGCTGATGCAGCAGGAAATCCGGCGGAATTTTCTCCAAGCAACGTTCCTTTGAAGCCTAAACATTTCTTACCGGTTTCTCTGAAAGGAGTAAAGCCGGGAGATTTCTCAATGATCTTAGGATATCCGGGAAGAACAAACCGTTACCTGACTTCTTACGGAATTCAGCAGATGGTAAACAAAGACTATCCGGCTTGGGTTGAAGCTTCTAAATTAGCGATGGATGTAATGAAGAAGTACATGGATAAAGACAAAGGAACTCAGTTGAACTACGCTTCTCAGTACGCTTCAGTTGCAAACTATTGGAAAAACAGACAAGGTACTATTGATGCCGTTATTAAAAACGGAACCATCACAGACAAGCAAAAGATTGAAGAAAGATTTAAAACATGGGCGGTACAACCTGAAAATGTGGTTGAGTACGAAACGGTTTTAGAAGATATCGGACTTTATTACAAGCAGACTTCAGACAGAAACGTGGAGAGAATGTACATGACGCAGCTTTCCAGAAATTCTAAATATTTCACACTTGCATTACAGGTAGGAAGCGTTCTTCAGGCATATGCAAAACAGGATATGGCAGGAAGACTGGCAATGAAGCCGAAAGTAGAGGCAGCATTGAAATCTGCTTATGAAAACATCAATATCAAGCTTGAAGGAGAAATGATGAACTCTATGGTAAACCTTTACCAGACAAGAGTAAACAAAGATGTAGCTTCTGAAACCATTATGGGACTGGATGCTAAAAATCTTTCGAATGTAGCGTATTCTTCCATCTTCGCAAACAAAACTTCTGCAACAAACTTTATGCTGAATCCTGATCCGTTGAAACTGGATGCAGATCCGCTTTGGAAAATTGCAAACGGAATTATGGCAGATCAAAAAGCTTCCGCTGAAAGATTTGTGAAAATTGATGATAATTTTGCTAAAAACAACAGATTGTTCTTAGCAGGATTAATGAAGGCAATGCCTGAGAAAAAATTCTATCCGGATGCAAACTCTACCATGAGATTAACGTACGGAACGGTAGACAAATTGCCAATCCGATCAGACAGAAACTACTTCGGAATTACCGATAACTATTATACTGATATGACCGGACTTGTAGGGAAATACAAGAAAGGGGACGAAGAGTTTGATCTTCCACAGAGAGTGATCGATCTTTACAACCTGAAAGATTTCGGACAGTATGCAGATGCAAAAGGATATATGCCGGTAAACTTCCTTTCCAACAATGATATTACAGGAGGAAACTCCGGTTCTCCGGTGATCGATGCAGACGGAAACTTAATTGGTATTGCATTCGACGGAAACAGCGAAGCATTAAGCGGTGATATCGTTTTCGAACAGGAATGGCAGAAAACCATTAACGTAGACGTTCGTTTCGTTCTTTGGACGATCGACAAATATGCGGGTGCAAGAAGACTTATCGACGAATTACAATTGGTAAGAGACGAGAACACTCCTGCAGACACCAAAACAAAAATGCCAAAAGCAATTCCTGCAAAAGGAAAGAAAAAATAATCTTTTAACAGATATGGGAGCCGCGAAAGTTTACTTTCGCGGTTTTTTTATGCTGAATTTTTATTACTTTAACCCGATCAAAAATACATTATTAAAAAATGAAAAGTAAAATTTTAGGGGCCTTGCTGATGTTTTTAGCATTATGGAGCTGTCAGAAAAAAGAGAAAGAAGATTTAAAATCTTTACAGGACAAGGATTCTTTACAAACGATTATCAAACAAGACAGTTTACCTAAAGAAAAACAATCAGAAAAAGAATTGCCTAAAGTATTTACAGATGATTTCCTGAAAATTGAGAATGTTCAGGTGAATGGAAATGATATTGTTTTACCTCAGGAACAATTCCAAAAACTCCATCCAAAACATGATTCTGTTAAAACGGAACCGTGGGAATGCGGAAGTCCTTTTGAATGGCTAGATAAATCCTGGATGGAAAAAACATACGGAAAAGATCTTGTAAACTTTGATGGTAAAATAACGACTTTCTATACCAACAATGCTGAATTTATTTCAAACAATCATAAGGTTATTTTCAGCAGTGCGAAATCCGGAAATAACCGTTTCGAGATCCAGTCGCATCATATTATCCTTACTCATGAAACCACTGTTGAAGATTTCCAAAAGTTATTTCCCAAACTGAAAATCGAAAATACCGATCAGAAGAATATTCAGCGTTTCAGCATTCCGGTAGGAAAGGAGATAGAAGATTCCTTTATTTTCTATTTTAAAGACGGAAAACTGGATAATTTTAATCTGTGGTGGTTATTGTGCTAAATGTAAATGTATGAAAACAGATTCTGTACAATTTAAAGCAGTTATTAAGCAAAACGGAGAAATGGATGCCGCTTTTGTTGAATTTCCTTTTTTCACGGAAGAGATATTTGATAAAAAAGGTCAGGTAAAAATAAAAGCTGTTTTTGACGATAAGGTGGAATATCGCGGAAGCCTCGCTAAAATGAAATCCGACTGTCACATTTTAGGCTTAACTCAGGAAATAAGAAACAGGTAAAACTTTCGGTGATGAGGTTTCTGTTTATCTGCTTGAAGACAAAGAAGAAAGAGTAGTGGAAATTGCAGAAGATATTGCGTTAGTCTTTAATGAAAATCCTGAAGCGAAAGTATTATTCGACAAGATGAGCTATACCCACAGAAAGGAATATATCCGCTGGATTGAAGAAGCAAAAAAGCCGGAAACAAGAGAAAACAGAAAAGTAAAAATGATAAGAATGATCTTGGATGGAAAGAAAGGAATTTAAAAAATGCAGTTCTCCCTTGAACAGGTTTTATCATAAAGAACAAGTCCGCTCATTATTTTGGCGGACTTTTTTATTTAGCTTAATTTTTTACAATTAAATCATAAAATGAATCGTCAGAAACTGTTTCACTCCACCATTAATTATGGCAATAGAATCTTCATTATGATGAACGGTTACTCCCAGATCATTCATTATTTCCTTAAAATAGCCACTTTCCGTATTGGAAGAAATAATATTTTTCTGCCATGAAAATTCTGCCGTCTGATCCTGACTGTTTTTAATGATTAAGATTCCGAAATCATTTTTGAGGATGGCAGTGTCGATCTCTGCTACCGAACTTTCATGCGGAGCAAAATCTTTTGACAGAAGAATGACAGATTTGAAATGATGCTCCTGAGCATCTGTTTCGCAAATTTCTACAGCAGTTTTCATTTTTTATTTTGAGTTTTACTTGATCTTTATGCAAACATGAATCTTTATAACGACAAAACTTGTCGTATTAAAAAATATTTTAATAAAAGTTTCGGGGCAGCAAAGCTGCCCCGAAACCACAAAAAATTATAATTAAAACAAAGAGATATTTTATGATCAGGCATTCCAGAATTCACGGTCTAAACTCCTGTATTGGATGGCTTCCGAAACATGATGAGAAAGAATATTCTCAGATTCTTCAAGATCTGCGATGGTGCGGGATACTTTCAAAATCCTGTCGTAAGCTCGTGCGGAAAGATTAAGCTTTTCCATAGCCATTTTGATGAGGTTGAAAGATGCGGCATCCAGTTCGCAGAACTTTTCAATTTCTTTCGGTCCTATTTGAGCATTGTAGCTGATTTTTAAATCTTTATAACGTTCTCTCTGTGTTTCGCGGGCAATAAGAACCCGCTTTCGGATGTCTTCACTTTTTTCACCTTTTCTGCGCTCTGCCAATTGTTCAAATTCTACTTTTTGTACTTCAATATGAATGTCAATTCTGTCCAGAAGCGGCCCGGAAAGCTTACTCATATACCGCTGCATTTCGTAGGTTGAGGAAGTATTGTTCGGGTCGTCGGGAAAAAATCCGCTCGGACTCGGGTTCATCGAAGCAACGAGCATAAAACTGGCAGGATAATTTACCGTAAATCGGGCTCTTGAAATAGTAACTTCACGATCTTCCAAAGGCTGTCTCATCACTTCAAGAACCGTTCTTTTAAATTCCGGCATTTCATCCAGAAATAAAACACCGTTATGAGCCAGTGAAATTTCCCCCGGTTGCGGATAACCGCCGCCGCCAACTAAAGCGACATCCGATATCGTGTGATGGGGAGATCGAAAAGGACGCACCGTCATGAGTGACGTTTCCGTACCCATTTTTCCGGCTACGGAATGAATCTTGGTTGTTTCCAGCGCTTCCTTTAAAGTTAAAGGTGGTAAAATACTCGGAACTCTCTTGGCAAGCATTGTTTTTCCGCTTCCGGGTGGTCCGATCAGGATGATGTTGTGTCCTCCCGCTGCGGCAACTTCCATCGCTCTTTTTGCAGCTTCCTGTCCTTTCACTTCAGAAAAATCAAATGGGAAATCATTAATTTTTTCCTGAAATTCTTTCCGGGTATCCACTTCGATTTTTGGGAGTGGTTTACCTTCATTAAAAAAATCAATAACTTCTTTAATATTTTCGGCGGCAAAAACATCAAGACTGTTAACAATTGCTGCTTCCCGTGTATTTTGTTTTGGTAAAATAATTCCTTTAAAACCTTCTTCACGAGCCTGAATCGCAATGGGAAGAACCCCTTTTATGGGCTGTAAAGTTCCGTCCAGAGAAAGTTCCCCCATAATCACATACTCCTGAATATTTTCGGCAACAATCTGATCTGAAGCGGCAAGAATTCCGATGGCAATACTCAGGTCATAAGCGGCGCCTTCCTTTCTGAGGTCTGCAGGAGCCATATTGATTGTAATTTTCTTTCCGGGAATCTTAAAGCCGACGTTTTTCAGAGCAGCAGAAATTCTATAACTACTTTCTTTGATAGCGTTATCCGGAAGCCCGACAAGATGATAACCAACTCCGCCTGTATCTACATTTACTTCTATCGTAATGGTTTGTGCAGCCACACCGTGAATGGCACTTCCATAGACTTTAATCAGCATTTTTTATGTGTTTGCCGTAAATGTAGAAAAATTTTTAAATAATGATTTTCTTAAAAGAATTTACCTGAATATTTAAAAAATAAAATGAGATTCACTGAAATGATCCATTCCTGATGTAGATTTTCTATGAATTTATTAATCCGTTGAAAAAAATAACTTATGTGATGTAAATTTTTAAGAGTAAAAAAAAATAAAAGCTGTTCCAAAAATGAAACAGCCTTCGTATTGATCAATTATATATTGTTAAAACTCTATATCAACCTGAAGCTTCTCGGCAAGAAGTTTTGAAATTTTTTCTTTTAATGGCTCGATGTCAATGTTCTGCATGGCATCGTTCGCAAAAGCGTATAACAATAACGCCTGAGCTTCCTTTTTAGAAATCCCTCTTGCTCTCAGATAAAATAATGCATCTTCGTTCAATTGTCCTACTGTACAACCGTGAGAACATTTTACATCATCTGCAAAAATTTCAAGCTGAGGTTTGGTGTCAATTGTAGCTCCTTCGCTGAGTAAAACGTTGTTGTTTTGCTGATAAGCATTCGTTTTCTGGGCAATTTTATCAACGAAAACCTTTCCGTTGAAAACCCCGTGAGATTTTCCGTCAAAAATACCTTTGTAATTCTGGTAACTTTCGCAATTCGGCTGATTGTGGTGAACCGCCGTGTGATGATCTACCAACTGATCTTTCCCGATAATGGTAATTCCGTTCATGAATGAATTGATATTTGATCCGTTTTGAATGAAATCCAGATTATTTCTTACCAGTTTACCTCCGAAAGAGAATGTATTTACAGTCGTTAAGCTGTCTTTTTCCTGTTTTGCGAAAGTATTGTCGATTAAATAAGAGGTATCGTTGTCGTTCTGTAATTTATGCCAGTCCGCTTTTGCATTCGGATAAGTAAAAATTTCCGTCACAGAATTGGTCAGAACATAAGTACTGTCAAAATTGTGATGACTTTCAATGATTTCCACTTTGGCACCTTCATCTACGATTAATAAATTTCTTGTATTGTAGAATGTGTTTTCTTCCTGATTCTGAGAAATATAAAAAACGTGAATCGGTTTTTCAATCACTACATTTTTCGGAACTTTCAAAAAGAAACCGTATTTGCAGTATGCCTGATTTAAATTCGTGAAAGCAGATTGATCTTCAGCAATTGTGTTGAAATATTTCTCGAAAACATCTCTGTGTTTCTCATCATTCAGCGCATAATTGAATGAAAGAAACTCAACATTTTCAATGGAAACTTTAGATAACTCTTTATGAAGTTTACCGTTCACGAAAGTAATCCAGTCGAAATTTTCTTCGCCTAAATGAAGCTGATCCAACTGCTCTTTGGTGATGTTGTGACTTTCTTTCGGGAAAAAATTGTAATTCTTCTCGGTAATTTCCTTTAGGTTGGTATATTTGTATTCTTCGTCCTTTTTTGTAGGAAAACCAGCTTTTTCGAATCTCTCAAGAGCTGCTTTACGGTCTTCATCCAGAAATCTGTGACGAAGGCTCTCCAAAAATTCATTATGGTTTTGTATGATCTGTTCTTTTAATGCCATTACTGGTATATCTGTGGTTTGCACCATTTTTTCTTTTTTTGTTTGGCTGAAATTGTTAAACTAAGAGATCAGATAAAATCTCTGAATTTTTTAATCTTTTAATTAATTTAAAAGCCAGTCGTACCCTTTTTCTTCAAGCTCCAACGCAAGAGATTTATCACCGGTTTTGATGATTTTTCCGTTGGCTAAAACGTGAACAAAATCAGGCTGAATATAGTTCAGCAATCTCTGATAGTGGGTAATCAGAAGAACTGCATTTCCTTCGTTTTTGAAAGCATTTACACCATCTGCAACAATTCTTAACGCATCAATGTCCAATCCTGAATCGGTTTCATCAAGAATAGCCAGTTTCGGATCCAGCATCATCATCTGGAAAATTTCGTTTCTTTTCTTTTCACCTCCGGAAAAACCTTCGTTTAAAGATCTTGAAAGGAAATCTTTTTTAATACCTAGTTTTTCAGATTTCTCACGAATCATTGCCAACATCTCTTTTGCCGGCATTTCTCCCAACCCGTTCGCTTTTCTGTTTTCGTTCATCGCGGCTTTGATGAAGTTGGTTACAGAAACGCCCGGAATTTCTACCGGATACTGGAAAGAAAGGAAAATTCCTTTGTGGGCTCTTTCTTCAGGAGCATCTTCGATGATGTTTTCACCTCCGAAAATAATTTCTCCGTCTGTAACTTCATAATCTTCTTTTCCTGCGATAACAGAAGAAAGCGTAGATTTTCCGGCTCCGTTCGGTCCCATAATAGCGTGAACTTCACCCGGCTTTATTTCAAGATTAATTCCTTTTAAAATTTCTTTGTCGCCGTCTTCAATTTTGGCGTGTAAGTTTTTTATCTCTAACATACGTTTAAATTTATCGCAAGGCTAGACTAAGATTTTTTAATCTCCCTTTGCTTTTATAAGATAAACAAAGGCGCTAACGCTTATCAATGAAATACTATTTCTTTAATTACATTTATATCTGAAATTAATCAAGACCATTTGCAATTCTCATAACTCCGTTTTTAAAAAGTTGAGAATTGAAATTGATAAGCATTCCTAACTTATAATTTCCAAGTCTTACATAATTTTTTAGTTGTGCAGCGTGAAAATTGGTTAAATTTTCAACAGATTTTATCTCTAAAACCACTTTGTTTTCAACTAGTAAATCCATTCTGAAAGCATTTTCTAAAAATAGTTCTTCGTATTGAATATTGAGAGATTTTTGCTTTTCCACATTAATCCCGGCTTTTTTCAATTCATAAAATAAACATTCTTCATAAATGCTTTCATACAAGCCTATTCCTAATTTTCTGTGAATTTTTAATCCACTTTCAAAAACAATTTTTGAAATTTCATTTTTCTGTCATTTGTATAATTTTCGCAAAGATACACAAGTTAATTGTAGGAATTCAATTTAAAAACTTTGTATTACTTTCCTAAGCGTTAGTGCCTTTGTTTATCTTGAGAATAAATAGTAAGCGACTAAAAAAGCTTAGTTTAGCTTTGCGATAAAATAATTATCCCACAGAACCTTCTAATGAAATCTCCAGTAATTTCTGGGCTTCAATGGCAAATTCCATTGGCAGTTTATTTAAAACTTCTTTGCTGAAACCGTTCACAATCAAAGCAATAGCTCTTTCTGTATCAATTCCTCTCTGGTTGCAGTAAAAAATCTGGTCTTCCCCGATTTTTGAAGTCGTTGCTTCGTGCTCCAGTTGTGCAGTCGGATCTTTAATCTCAATATACGGGAAAGTATGAGCTCCACATTCATTTCCCATCAGTAAAGAATCGCACTGAGAGAAATTTCTAGCTCCTTTTGCAGAAGGCATTACTTTTACCAGACCTCTGTAGGAATTATTGGATTTCCCTGCGGAAATACCTTTGGAAATGATAGTAGATTTGGTATTCTTGCCAATGTGGATCATTTTGGTTCCTGTATCTGCATATTGGTGATTATTCGTAACGGCGATAGAGTAGAACTCACCGATGGAATGATCTCCTTTCAGAATACAAGACGGATATTTCCATGTTACCGCAGAACCGGTTTCAACCTGAGTCCATGAGATTTTTGCATTTCTTTCGCAAAGTCCTCTTTTGGTTACGAAATTGAAAACCCCTCCTTTACCTTCTTCATTTCCCGGATACCAGTTTTGTACAGTGGAATATTTAATTTCGGCATCATCCATTGCGATCAGCTCAACAACCGCTGCGTGAAGCTGGTTTTCATCTCTTGACGGAGCTGTACAGCCTTCCAGATAAGAAACATAACTTCCTTCATCCGCAATCACAAGTGTTCTTTCAAACTGACCTGTTCCTGCCTGATTGATTCTGAAATACGTAGATAATTCCATCGGACATCTTACGCCTTTCGGAATGTAGCAGAAGCTTCCGTCAGAAAATACTGCAGAATTAAGAGCTGCATAGAAATTGTCTCCTCTCGGAACTACTTTTCCAAGATATTTTCTTACTAAATCAGGATGATTTTTAATCGCTTCTGAAATGGAGCAGAAAATAATTCCTTTTTCCATCAAAGTATCCTGAAAAGTAGTTTTTACAGAAACGGAATCCATTACAATATCTACGGCAACTCCTGAAAGTCTTTTCTGTTCTTCGATATTGATTCCTAATTTTTCGAAAGTCTTCAGCAATTCAGGATCTACTTCATCCAGACTTTCCAGCTCAGGTTTTACTTTTGGCGCGGCATAATATTTAATCGCCTGAAAATCAGGTTTTTCATATTTAATATTTGCCCAGTCCGGCTCCGTCATTTTCTGCCAGATTCTGAACGATTCCAGACGCCATTCCGTCATCCATTCCGGCTCTTCCTTTTTAGCAGAAATTGCACGGACAATGTCTTCATTTAAACCCGTTGGGAAATCTTCGTAATCGATTTTTGTTTCCCAGCCGAATTCGTATTTTTTATTTTCCAGATCGACTCTTAGATCGTCTTCAGTATATTTATTCATTATTTTTTTTTAAGATTTTAGAAGACAGATTTCAGATCTGATTTTTTATCCAAATCTGAAATCTGCATCCAATGTCTTTTTTTACAAAGAAAAACTCTCACCGCATCCGCAAGTTCTGGATGCATTAGGATTGTTAAAAACAAATCCTTTTCCGTTTAAACCTCCCGAATACTCAAGAATGGTTCCTGCTAAATAGAGGATTGATTTTTTATCTACAATAATTTTGATATCATTGTCTTCAAAAATCTGGTCGGTATCTGTTTTTTCGTTGTCAAACTTAAGAACATATTCTAAACCAGAGCATCCTCCGCTTTTCACCCCAACTCTTATATAGTCTTCAAAAGGCTTAAAACCGTCCTCTGTCATCAGCTGAATGGCTTTTGCTTTTGCTTGATCTGATACTTTTATCATTGTATTTATTTAGAATGATTTAATGATGCAAAAATACGAACTAATTTCCGCAATCTCAAATCGAAGATATCTATTTTGATGATTCTGTTCTTAATAGATGTATTTCAGTGATAAAATTACTGTTAAAAATATTTAAATTTTCTTAATAGACGTCGTAAAGCCTGTTTTTGATTTAACTTTGATCGGGATTTTAAATCTATAAATAAAACAAAGATTTCACTGTTTTTTTGTGTAGTCTTTAAAATTACAGTTTACAATAAAAATATACTATAAATGAAAAAATTAGGCATTCTTGCTTTGGCTTTGTTCATGCAGACGGCTTTTGCACAGACCAACAGATTTGTATATCAGGTGACGATGAAACCCGATGCGTCCAATAAAACAGATACGAAAACAGAAAATGCTTATCTGGACATTTCTCCGGAAAAATCTGTTTTTTATTCCGAAAACAGAATTAAAAGAGATTCTGTAATTCAGGCTGCCATGCAAAGTGGAGGAGCGAGAGGTTTCAACAGAGATCAGATGGAAGCTTTACGATCCAACATCAATTATTCTGTTGAAAAAGATAAAAAAAGTCAGAAAATGACATTCAAAGACAGAATAGGAAGAGATATTTATACTTACGAGGAAGATCGCCCGATCAACTGGAAAATTGCTTCGGAAACCACGAAAATCGGAGATTATAAAGTTCAAAAAGCAGAAACAGATTTTGGAGGAAGAAAATGGACGGCGTGGTTTACCACAGATCTGCCTTATCAGGACGGACCTTACAAATTTGGCGGACTTCCGGGACTTATTGTGAAAGTGGAGGATGACAAAGGAGAATATTCTTTCGATTTAATGAAAAATTATAAAATCGCAGATTTCCCAACAATGAATCAGTTCGGAAACACCATTAAAGTAAAAAGAGGCGATTATGTAAAACAGCAGAAAAAATTTATGGAAGACCCGATGTCATTTATGACTCAAGGTGGCGGAATTGGTGCGCCGGTGAGAATTGACGGCGGTGGTGGAAACCGTGGCGGCGGTGGATTCGGAGGAGGAAATTCCGGAGATTTCAGAAAACGGATGGAAGAAAGAGTAAAAGAGGAAGCAAAAAGAAACAGCAACCCGATAGAATTACAATAAAAATTAACCCTGAAGATTGGTTCTTCAGGGTTAATTTTTATTTGGCTGATTTAAATAATTATTTCAAAAGCTGGTTGAAAGTATCTCCCTGTCGGATATCTCCGGTGTTGTATCCTTTCATAAACCATTCTTTACGCTGCGCAGATGATCCGTGCGTAAAACTTTCCTGATTAACGTATCCCTGTGATCTTCTCTGGATATTATCATCACCTACCGCTTCAGCCGCTTCAATAGCCGACTGAATATCTCCGGGTTCAAGAATGTGCTTTTCTGCATCTGTTCTTCTTGCCCAGACTCCTGCATAAAAATCTGCCTGAAGTTCTGTGGCAACAGAAACTCTGTTCATTTCTGCTTCAGAATATTTTCCGCTTCTTCTTAGCTTATCTACTTTTTGCGTTGTTCCTAAAAGCGTCTGAACATGATGTCCCACTTCATGCGCCAAAACATAGGCTACCGTAAATTCCGTTACTTTAGCTCCGAATCTCTGCTGAAGTTCATTAAAAAAGCTCATGTCCATGTAAACAGACTGATCTGCAGGACAGTAAAAAGGTCCCATTGCAGACTGTGCCACTCCGCAGCCGGACTGTGTGGTTTCCGAAAAAAGGATAATTTTCGGTGGAGTATACTGCATTCCGTTTTCCTGAAAAACCTGATCCCATGTCGTGATGTTCCATTTTCCCATCATGTCTACCATTTCTCCGATTTTTTTGTCTTCAGCAGTCAGTTCTCGCTGCTCCGTTCTCGGAGATCCGGAACCCGCTCCCGAAGAAAGAATCGAGGAAGGATCACCTCCCAAAAAGAATATAATTGCAGCAATAATAAGCGTTCCCAGTCCGCCTCCTACAACGGCTCCGCCGCCAAGTCCACGTCTGTCTTCCACATTACCGCCTCTGTCGTCCGTCCATTTCATAGTTTGTATTTTTTATTTGTTGGTAAATTTAAAAATTTAAACCTTACAATTTTTGTGCGGATTATGATATTTTCAAAATATTTATCGATTCAGTTGATTTTTTTTCAGCCAGAAAGAAGTCGACTGATATGCTGAAATCGTTGCATCCACCATCGGCTTATTCTGTTCCTTTTCTTTTAATGGGTTTTCATCAAAATAAATATTAAATTCCGGAGCAAGATTGTTTTTCTGCTGAACCAAAGCGTATTGCTTAATTTTTCTTAAAGGAGAAATAACCGTTAAATAATTATCTTTTACAAATCCTAAATCCTGATACGTTGCTACATAAGCTTTCGGCTGAAATTCTTTGCTGAAAACGTCCTGCCCTAAAAATTTCGACTGATAACTGAAATTCAGCAAACCTAAAACAGTCGGCATCACATCGATCTGAGACATGGTTTGGGTAAATTTCTGCGGCTGGATAAATCCTTCCGAGAAAATCATCGCAGGAATTCGGTATTTATCCATCGGAAGTTCTGTGTCTCCTGCACTGGAAGCGCAATGATCTGCAATAACCACGAAGACCGTGTTTTTATACCAATCCTGTTTTTTAGCCATTTCGAAGAATTTTTTCAAAGCATAATCTGTGTATTTTACACCGCCTTCACGGGATTTCGCATTTCCGGGGATATCAATTTTTCCTTCAGGATAGGTAAAAGGTCTGTGGTTGGAAACCGTCATCCAATGATTGAAGAAAGGCTTTCCGGATTTTGCTTCCGCATTCATGGTTTGGATGGCTTTTTTTGCCATGTCTTCATCGGCAACGCCCCAAACGTTTGCAAAGGTGATTTCTTCCGGCTTGAAATTATTTCTGTCGACAATGTCATAACCGTTTCCGGCGTAGAAATCCTGCATATTATCGAAATAACTGTATCCACCGTACAAAAATTTCACCTCATATCCTTTTGATTTGAAAACACTTCCTGTGGTAAATTTATTTTTGTTGTTCTCTCTTTTAATAATACTTTCTCCGGCAGTAGGAGGAATGCAGAGCGTTAATGCTTCCAGACCACGAACGGTTCTGTTTCCGGTAGCGTAAAGATTGGTGAACATTAATGATTTATCGGCTAAACTGTCTAAAAAAGGAGTGATTTTCTGCGTATTTCCATAATGTGCTAAAAAGTCTGCCGATAAACTTTCAATGGAAATTAAAACCACATTTTTTTTCAGTTCCGGTTCTGCAGACACAATATTTCTTTTCAGGACAGATGGAGCAAACTGGCTTAAAAAGTTTTTTTCTGCCTGACTCTGATTAATTTCTCGATAAAACTGGAAATAATCCAGCTCGTTGTGGGTAAATGCCCAATAGAATTTCGGAAGACCGTTTGCCTGAATTTCTTCTTCAAAAACGCTGTTTCCTTTCATTTTTGTTGTGAAATTCAATCCAAATAAGCTTACTCCGATCAAAAGAACAAATGATCCCAGTAAAATAAATTTCTGCTTCAGATTCGGAAGATCTGAAAGTTCTTTTTTGGTTTTCTTAAAAATGAAGAATGTAATGGAAAGTGTTACGATAAAAATTGCTGAGAAAAGAGGAACAACGGGATAGCTTTCCATGATGTTTCCAATCACTTCATTGGTGTAGATGAGATAATCTACCGCGATGAAATTGTACCTCAATCCGAATTCGTTATAGAAGAAATATTCACTTACTGCGTTGAATACGATAAGTAGAACGTACAGAAAAAGCGTTATGAAATAGAGTACATTCCGTATTTTCAAACGTTGTTTCGGAAGGAAAAGCATTAATGCGAAGCATATAATTTTTAACCCGATAAAAGCCAGAGCAATTTCTGCAACCGAGCCACCATATTGTTTGAAGATATTGTTCGGAATCAGAAGGATGTACAGGAAAAAGAGCACTAAAATTCCCAAAATAATCTGTCCGTAAGGTTTCTGATATTTTGAATTGGATAAAAATAAAAAATAGAGGGCTAAAAAGGTGCTGGCTAAAACAAAAACCAAAGCATCATTGAGAACACCCACCAAAATTATTTTTAAAATTTCAAACACTCCAAAACTGGCTGTGGTAATGGGATGAAAGAAAAATACAATCCTTATGATTAAAGAAATGATAAGGTAAAAGATTCCTAAATAAAGGAATGGTTTTGTTTTCTGAACAAACATTGTTATGATTTGAATATGAATTCTTACAAAAATAAGTATTGAATATTATTTGAGCGTATATTTTTTTAAAATACCACAATAATTAGAAAGTTTATAAATATTTAAAATTATTTTAACAATATAATATTCAGGAGGTAACTGTTCGGAGATAAAAAAAAAGAACTATTCTTCAATAGTTCTTTCAAATATTTTTTACTTTGAAAAATTATGAATTTCCAAATCCGATGTTTCCTTTTCTGCCAGAAAGATTCTTTTTAAAATCTATCATCTGCAAAGCCGTAACAGCCGCTTCAACTCCTTTGTTCCCAAGATCGCCGCCGCTTCTCGCAATCGACTGCTCTTTAGTGTCGTCTGTTAAAACACAAAAAATCGTCGGAGTATCCGTTAAAATATTACAATCTTTAATTCCCTGTGCAACCGCCGAACAGACATAGTCGAAATGTGGTGTTTCTCCACGGATCACACATCCGATCGCAATTACTGCATCAAAGGTTCGTTCTTTACAAAGTTGCATACTTGCGTAGCTTAACTCAAACGCTCCAGGAACCGGAAAAAGAGAAATTTTTTCAGATTTTACTCCTTCTTTTTGAAGGATTTCCAGAGCTGCATCACGGAGATTGTAGGTTACAAAATCATTCCACTCAGAAAAAACAATGCCGATAGAAAAATCATCGGCATTGGTTATGTTAAGTGGCTTGTAATCAGAAAGATTAACTGTTGCCATTGTTTAGTAATATTTAGTCATTTCAATATAAGAATCAGACATTCCGTTGTCGTAGTCCTGATATTTTTCGTCGATTGTTGCAAAATACTTTTTAGCTTCTGCATTTTTCTTTAATCCTAAAGCTAAAATACCTGCTTTTCTTGTAAAATAATACGTTGTGTAAGGATCGTCTGAAGCTGAAGCCGCTTTGTCTAATAACTGAAGTGCTTCATCATTTTTGTTAAGACCGGATTTTGCATCTGCCATCGCTCCGTATTTCATTGCCATCAACGTTTTGTTGTCGGATGAAAAACTGTCTAAAAGATCATAAGCTTCCTGAAATTTTCCTTCTTTGAATTTTATCAATCCAGCGTTGTAAGCAGAAAGCTTGCCTACGTTGGTTGCAGAATATTCGTTATAAGTTCCTAAGAAACCTGGGTTCGCAGCAGATTTTCCGCCTAAAGCTTCTTTATCTTTACCGTCAGCAAGATTTTTCTGAGCAGCCAGGAAACTTTTTACAGCTTCTGCATTTTTAGGAGCTACAACAAATTGTTTGTAACCGAAGAAGCCCAGAACTCCTAAAATAAGTAGTCCGAAAACAATTCCTAAAGGTTTTGAATATTTTTCAAGGAACCTTTCTGTGTTTAAAGCCTCTCTGTCAAGATCTTTAAAAAACTCAACAGTTTCTTTACCTTCCTGCTCGTTTGTAATTTTTGCCATAAATTATTAAAAATTGAAATGCAAATTTAATTGTTTCTGAATGATTTACAAAATACTTTGTGCGTATTGTTGATTTTATTTGAATTAATCAAGTAGAATTGTTAATTATGAATCGTGAATTTACTAAAAGATGCTTCGACAAGCTCAGCATGACATCTCTAATACTATATGTTTTGATGTAACGTTAAATTATTAGCGTTGTCATGCTGAGCTTGTCGAAGCATCTAATTTAATTCAGTTTAATATTCTAAAATATGATAAATTTCTGCATTAAATTTCTTCAGTTTTTCTTCGCCTTTTAAATCTTTTAATCCAATTAGGAAACTGAATTGGGAAACGGTTGCGCCTTGTTTTTCAACCAATTTTGCGGTGGCTTCTGTAGTTCCTCCCGTTGCTAAAAGATCATCATGAATCAGAACTCTCTGTCCGGATTTTAACTGTCCTTCTCGGGTTTCAATAACAGCACTTCCATATTCGAGATCATATTCTTCCGAAATGACGGGTGGCGGAAGTTTTCCTGCTTTTCGGATTAAAATAAAAGGAACTTCTAATGCAACAGCAATGGCAATCCCGAAAAGATAACCTCTGCTTTCAATTCCGCATACTGCATCAACTTTTCCTTTGCTGAATTGTACCAGATCTGCAATGACCTCTTCATACAGTTTTGGGTTCAGGAAAATAGGAGAGATGTCCTTAAACTGAATTCCCGGAATCGGAAAATCAGGTATATTTTCAATGGTTTCTTCCAGTTTCTTGATGAGCTGCTGCGATGCCATTTTTATGGATTGATTTTGTAGCTGGAAATTTTCCAGTCTCCGTTTACATTTTTAAGTCCGAAAGTTGCTCTCAGTGAAGTTGTTTTTCCACTTTTATCCGTTACATCATACGTTGCACTCACACTTGCAGAAGTTGCATTGGAAGCATTGGTGGTGATGTTTTTTACGCTTACGTTTTTCACCGAACCAAATCCTGAAGTCGGGTTCGAAAATGACTCATAACTTCCCCAACTCGGGTTGCTTGCAGAGTTGTACGCAGCTTTTAGGTTTTGAGCGCTTACGTTATTTAAAAATCCTGAAACGGTACTTTTCGGATCTGAAGCTGGCTGTTTTGGTGCTGCAGGAGTTGTAGGTGTGGCTGCATTCGGATCTGTTGTGGAAGGAACCGTTGCATTCGGATTATTCGGATCGATTACAGCGGGATCCTGAATAACTGCTGTTGAATCTATTTTCGGAGCAGCCGGAACTTTTAGTAAAAGAGGATTAACATCCAGTCCGATTTTTGTCATTTTGAAAGTTTTCGCAGTTGTTTTTACAGAAACCGTGATGTCGATTTTATTATCAACAACCTGAGCTGCAGGAAGTGAAGAGAATTTTAAATTAAATCCTTTGAAATTGTTATCCTGCATTAAATTTTTAGCCGTAGAAAGCTTTACTCCATTGCTGAAAACTTCCAGTGTTGCTTCCAGACCTGCTCCTGTAAAAGACACCGGATTTCCGGCATTGTCTACCAATCTCGGAACAATCTGAATTGCTGTTGGAGCTCCGGTTCCGTCATCTCCCGTTGGTCTTGTAGAAATGCTTAACGAGTTTGCTTTTACGTCATTCGGATCGCTTTCTTTAGCTGTTTCGTTTCCAAAGATATTCATTTCTCCTAATGCTCCTAACGAAGGAGGTGCTGTACTTGCCCATTCGATTCCGTTTTTCTGGGCTACCTGATCTGCCATTGCCATGATTTCGGGAACTTTTTTTCCATCAATCATTTGTCCTAAGGCTTTCAGTTCGGCAAAATCGCCATCTGCGTCTACTCCGAAAGTTTTCAGGATGTAGAGTGCCTCGTTAAATTTAATCTGTTTAATGGTAGGCAGACTTGCCGTCATATCGTTGATACTCGACTGCAAAGTTTTAGTATTGGTAGCATCTACATGATCTTGCTTGCATGCTGTGAAAAGCAACATGCTGAAAATTAGTAGAAAAGACAACTTTTTCATTTTTTTTCGGTTTACCACAAAAATAATAAAACCTTTATTAATAGAGTGTTTTATTTTTTATTTTGTTGTTCTTTCAGCTGATCTTTGAAAAATGAGCTGAAAACAGTCTGCATATTCGGAAAAGATGAATCTTCCCAGTATTTTGTTGTATAGCTGCTTTTATTGGTATTCAAATTTACACTTTCGATATCATTATCGTCTCTGAATTCTATTTCTGCGGGATAAAAATTGCTGTAGTAAATCAACTGATTGTAGTTTGGTTCACTTTTGTGTTTTAATTTGATAAATCGAATGTCGTTAAATTCCAGAAGCTCTCTTAAGGTCTTACTGCTTTCTTTTTCGTAAGAAGCATTTGAGATTACTCTTACATCGTAAAAACGGTATCCTAAAAAATTTACTTCTTTTTCCTGTAAAGCACTGTGAGCAATTTCGATCTGATCTTTCCGGTCTCCTTTCAGTTCTTTAATGACGGCATTCTTTTTTTTATATTCCTGAATATTTCCGACATCTTTCATCTCAGGAACATTCATCATTTTACCATAATCAAAGGAAGCTGTCAGTTTTTTGTCAACATTTTTGTCTTCAATCCTGAATGCTCTGTACTGTTCTACATTGGCACTTTTCAGTTTTTTTGTTTTATTATCAAAAATGTAAGTAATAATTCCGTCTGTGTAGCAGTTTAGTTTGTTGTTTACGGTAACGTACGTATTAAAGTTTCCTTTTACGAAAATATATTTTGCAGGCTTGTTATTTTTTATGACAACGCGTTCGATATCTTTTATCCTGTCATCCACTTTAATAATTTCTTTGTCGAAATCCGCATAGGATAAAGTCGCAACAGACATATTATCGTAGATGAGCTGAAACTTTTCCTGATCCGGTTTTATGGACTGCCTGTCGATTTTTCCGTCGATATCCGAATAAGCTAAAATGCTCCCGTCTTTGCCAAACACAGAAACCTTCGGAAGGGGCTTATTGGTTTTTTCTGAAACGAAAGTGATACTTTGTGCATTGATGAAGTTTACGAGGATTGTTAAAAATAATAACAGGAGATTTTTTTTCATGATTGATACAATTAATGTTTTTTTAGTTAAATCATTCTTTGATTATATGACAACGAAAACTTAAAAAGGTTGCATTGTTTTTTTATTTCTGTACAAAAAAGCAAAAAAAAGACTGATCATTACAATCAGTCTTTTTTGTTTTTATCTTGTTACAAATTCCTTAGAAAGGATATTCATAAATTTCAGATTCGTGAAGGTAAGGGTTACCTGTAGGGATCAGTTTAAGTTTAGATAATGCTGAAAGCACAGTGAACATAAATAATCCAACTACGAATAAGATTGCTCCTAAGATTAAGATAAATACTTCAGGAGTTTTCCAGTATGGTCCTACTGTTCCCGGCATTACCATGTTGAAGTAATCTAAGATGTGACCACAAATTACGACTACAGCCATTGTTGTAACCACTTTGTAGTTTCTCTTGATGCTGCTGCTCACCAATACCAATAACGGTAATAAGAAGTTTACAATAAGCATTGGTAAGAAAGTAGGAGAGTAGTGCTGGAATCTTCCGAAGAAATAGTTAACCTCTTCCGGAATGTTTGCGTACCAGTATAACATGAACTGTGCAAACCATGTATACGTCCAAAGCATACTTGTCGCGAAAAGGAATACTCCTAAATCGTGTAAGTGGTTATCGTTGAACTGTGGAAGGAATCCGTTTTTCTTTAAATAAACACTTAAAAGAATAATTACCGCAATGCCACTTGAAAGGCAGCTCACCATTGAATACCAGATATACATGGTAGAATACCAGTGAGGATCAATAGACATCAACCAGTCCCAAGCCCAAGCTGCAGAAGCAAAACCGAAGAATGCAATATATCCTACTGCCCATCTGTAAAGCATTTGATATTCTACTCTTGATTTTGTTTCGTCTACTTTTTTAGACTGAGCTTTCAGTTTCCAAGCGAAGAAAGAAGCACCTATTACATAGATGAAAGTTCTTACTGCATAGAAAGGGATATTTAAGAAAATTCTTTTTTCAAATAAGATCACATCGAAATGAGCAGAATTTGGGTCTGTTAATTCCGGATCCATCCAATGGAAAAGGTGACCTTGGTGTGTGATGTTTAAAATCATTAGAATGATTAGAATAGCACCACCGTAAGGAATATAAGAAGCAATAGCTTCCATTACTCTTGTAATGATAATTGGCCAACCTGCGTGTGCAGCGTGCTGAATAGAATAGAAGAATAATACGCAGCAGCTTACTCCAAAGAAAAATACAGCTACAAAATGTATTGCCGCTAAAGGCTGGTTGTGAACCTGAAGAGTAGCATGCTCAAGGTGAGCTGCATGATCCTGAGGTCCTACCATTTCACTAGAATGCGTAGGAGCTGTATGACCAGAAGCATGAACCGCTTCCATCATGTGTTCTATTTTTTCAGTAGTAATTCCTTTATTCATAAAGAAACCAACAGCAAAAAGAACTAAACCTACAACAAGAAGGATTATAGAAGTTGATTTTAATTTTGGTGAAAAACTATACATTTCTTTTCTTATTTTTTAGTTTCGGTAGTCATCGTTTCAGATTTCGCAGGGGCAGCCGCTGTAGTAGCTGTTGCTGTAGCCGCCGCAGGTGCTGCAGCTCCTTTTTTGAAAGCATCCATTACATACATGGCAACTCTCCATCTGTCTCCAGCGCTAAGTTGTCCTGCATAAGATCCCATTGCGTTTCTACCGTTGGTTATTACATAATGAACAGATCCTACAGTAATATCTCTGTCTGCATAGTTTGGTACACCAGAGAATGCTCCGGACTGAACGATTGGCCCTTGTCCGTCTCCTCCTACACCGTGACAAGCTGAACAGGTTTTCTCGAAAAGGCTTTTTCCTCTTTCAAGATCTTTTGCAGCGTTTGCTGGGTTTAAAGGAGATCCTGTTACTGTTTTTGAAGCATCATAACCAGCATTGTATTCATCCGGTGTTTTTGGAAGTAATCCTTCTTCGAAAACACCATCTTTATTTTGAGCTACGGATCCTTCTACAGGAGAAAGACCTGTTGCAAAATTATTTTTAACAAAAGCAGGAATTTCATTTTCATGATCTGAATAAGCGTCCTGAGCTTTCATCAATGGATCGTATGCTACCGGAAAATACATATCCGGGAAATAGACCAGCGGAGTATTCTCTTTTGGTCCGCAAGAGTTAAGTAAAACTGTTGTTAAACCTAAAACTGCTGTAATTTTTAATACATTCTTTTTCATTTTAAGCATCTTTAACAGTTATTTCTTCAACTCCAGTTTCAATAAGCAACTGCTTTACAGATTCTACATCTTCAGTTACAAATTCCATTAAGAATTTATCATCCGTTGTTCTTGGATCCGGGTTTTGTGCAGGTGCTCCGGGATACATTTTGTTTCTTACCAAGAAAGTTAATGACATCATGTGTGCTGCGCAGAATACCATAAGTTCGAACATAGGTACTACGAAAGCCGGCATATTGTGAGCCCAGTCGAAAGCTGGTTTACCCCCAATGTTCTGAGGCCAGTCGTGGTTCATTACATACCATGTAAGAGTAGCACCGATCGTAACTCCATAACAAGCGTAGATAAAAGCGGCATCAGAAATTCTTGTTTTCTTTAACCCTAAAGCTTTATCTAGTCCGTGAACCGGAAACGGAGTATACACTTCGTTTATTTTGATTCCTTTATCGTTGAATGCTTTAACGCCGTTCATTAAATCGTCGTCGTCCGCATAAAGTCCGTATACAATTTTAGTGGTGCTCATCTCCTTCTTTTGCTTTATAAGTTTCACCTGAGATTTTCAAAATCGATTTTAATTCAGCCTGTGCAATTACAGGGAATGTTCTTGCGTATAATAAGAATAATACAGAGAAGAACCCGATTGTTCCTAAATATACTCCCACATCAATGATTGTTGGCTTAAACATCGTCCAAGAACCCGGCAAGTAATCTCTTGAAAGGTTGATAACGATGATGTCAAAACGCTCAAACCACATACCGATGTTGATAATTAATGCAACAATGAATGTCCAGATAATATTCGTTCTAAGTCTCTTGAACCAGAAAGAAGCAGGAACTACAAGGTTACAGATAATTAGTGACCAGAAAGCCCACCAGTAAGGTCCAACAGCAGCACCAGGAGAAAGATATGTGAAATCTTCAAATCTTGATCCTGAATACCATCCGATAAAATATTCAGTTGCGTAAGCTACAGTTACCATACCACCTGTTAAGATGATTACGATGTTCATAATTTCGATATGATACATAGTAATGTAATCTTCAAGGTGACATACTTTTCTTGCAACTAACAATAACGTCTGTACCATTGCGAATCCTGAGAAGATCGCACCGGCAACGAAGTAAGGAGGGTAAATTGTGGAGTGCCATCCTTTAATAACCGAAGTTGCGAAGTCAAAAGATACGGTAGTGTGTACTGAGAATACAAGTGGAGTTGCCAAACCTGCAAGAACCAAAGATAGTTCTTCGAATCTTTGCCAGTGTTTTGCTTTACCACCCCAACCGAATGCAAGGAAAGTATAAATTTTCTTAGTCCAAGGCGTTTTCGCTCTGTCTCTGATCATTGCAAAGTCAGGGATCAATCCCATGAACCAGAATACAGTTGATACCGAGAAATACGTAGAGATCGCAAATACGTCCCAAAGTAGAGGAGAGTTGAAGTTCCCCCAAAGAGAACCGAACTGGTTTGGTAAAGGGAATACCCAATATCCTACCCAAACTCTACCCATGTGGATAACCGGGAAGATTGCCGCCTGTACAACCGCAAAGATCGTCATCGCCTCTGCAGATCTGTTTACAGACATTCTCCATCTCTGTCTAAATAATAATAATACCGCTGAGATTAGGGTTCCGGCGTGACCGATACCAACCCACCATACGAAGTTAGTAATATCCCATCCCCAGTTAATAGTTCTGTTTAGTCCCCATGCTCCAATACCTGTTCCGATAGTGTAAGCGATACATCCGAATCCATAGATGAATAGAACTAGGGCTGCATACAATGAAATCCACCATAATTTGCCTGCTCTTTCTTCGATAGGTCGTGCAATATCTTCCGTGATATCGTGATAAGTTTTGTGACCAATAATTAGAGGTTCCCTTATCGGAGCTTCGTAATGTCCTGACATTTTTTACCTATTTATTATTTAAACTTTATTTTTCTACTCTGTTTCTTACTTTAGTGTGATAGAACACATTTGGTTTTGTTCCGATCTCTTCCAGTAAATAATATCTTCTGTTTGAAGCGTATTGCTTTCTCACTTCAGATTCTTTGTCATTCATATCTCCGAACTTGATTGAACCTGTAGAACAAGCTTTAGAACAAGCTGTCTGGAACTCTCCGTCCTTCACGATTCTATTCTCTTTTTTAGCTTCAAGAATAGTAGTCTGAGTCATCTGGATACACATAGAGCATTTCTCCATAACCCCTCTCGTTCTTACCACAACATCCGGGTTTAGAACCATTCTTCCAAGATCGTTGTTCATGTTGAAATCGAACTTGTCATTCAGGTTATAAGTAAACCAGTTGAAACGTCTTACTTTATAAGGACAGTTGTTTGCACAATATCTTGTACCGATACATCTGTTATAAGCCATGTGGTTTTGTCCCTGCTTACCGTGTGAAGTTGCCGCTACCGGACATACTGTTTCACAAGGAGCGTGGTTACAGTGCTGACACATTACAGGCTGGAAGATTACATCCGGATTGTCAGCCGGGTGATTCAATGCACCGCCTTCTTTGTTAAAAGCTGTTCCGTATAATTCAGGAACTGCCATTCCTTCTTTTAATCCTTCATAAACTTCTACCTTCTGTCTTGATGAATAGTAACGGTCAATTCTTAACCAGTACATATCTCTTGACATTCTTATTTCTTCTTTTCCTACAACCGGAACGTTATTTTCTGCCTGACAAGCAATGATACATGCTCCACAACCAGTACAAGAGTTCAGGTCAATCGATAAGTTGAAGTGAGGACCATCGGTGTCATCAAAAGCATCCCAAAGGTCAATTTTTCTTGCTGGAAGAGCTCCGCTAATGGTGTGATACTCCAAAGGTTTGTTCCATCCGTCGTGTTCATCATCAAAAGCTACGTTTAAGAAATCAGCCAAAGGTACTTCTTTAGCAATTTCGTAACGTCCCATTAATGTATTCTGAAGCTGGATACCTGCGAATTCGTGATCTTCTCCTGTTTTTTCGATTTTAACATTAGAAACAACTAAGTTAGAACCATCGAATAAAGGATAAGCATTTACACCGGTATCTGCTGTCGCTCCTGAGTTTTTCTTACCGTATCCAAGCGCAAGACCTACTGATCCGTCTGCCTGTCCCGGTTGTACGAATACAGGAACATCTTTTATTGTTACTCCGTTTACAGTAAGGTTTACAAGAGAACCGTCTAACTGCATTCTCGCGTTAAGATCGTTATCAATACCCAATCTTTCTGCGTCTTTCGGAGACATTGTTAAGTAGTTATCCCAAGACATTCTTGTGATTGGATCCGGTAATTCCTGCAACCAAGGGTTGTTTGCCTGAGTTCCGTCTCCCATTGCTGTCTTAGTATACAATACCAATTCTAAATCTGAAGCTTTGAAACCTCCTAACTCAGCAACAGCCTGTGCACCGTTTCCTCCTGCGTACGATAATGTTGTCGCATTTGAAGAAGCATTGATACCGTTATATAAAGCTTTGTTGAAAGAAGTTGCTCCTAAGATAGAAGTAGCATTTGCTTTTAAATAATCATAATAATTATTAGCAGCATTGTTTTTACCGTTTTTCCAAACCAATAAAGATTCTTCAATCTGTCTTGATTTGTAGATTTTCTGGATCGTAGGCTGCATTAATGAATATACTCCTGTCTGTGGTTCGATATCTCCCCAAGATTCCAGCCAGTTGGCTACAGGAATTACAGCTTTCGCTGCTTTGTACATTTCATTTTTCTTATCTGCAACAGCAATTACGTAAGGAACTTTAGATAATGATTTTTTGAAATCTTCTCCTTTGTGGTAAGAGTAAATAGGATCTACATTGTTAGCGATCAATACACCAACCTGTCCACCGTTTACCCATCCAAGGAATTCCTCGAATCTTGCTTTGTCAAAATCTTTTAAGAAGTTCGCTTTCCCGGTGAAAGCTACTGATCCTAATTTTTGGTTAATTAAGTGCGCTAAAACCTGAGCTCCTTTAGAACCATCAGCGAAAACAACTGCTTTGCTTCCTTTTGCCAATAATTCTTTTGCAATTTCAGATGCAGCTTTGTCAGAAGTACCACCACCAACGATTGCGTTGTAAACTTCAACTAAAGTTTTGTTTACCTGGCTTGGTTTTAGTCTGATTCTTGAATCTGCGTTTGCTCCCGTCAAAGACATATTGGATTCAACCTGAACGTGTCTCAACATATTTTTTCCCGGAGTTCTTGCCACTGCATAAGAAGACTCTAAGCCTCCCGCGTTGTAGTCTCCTAAGAAGTCAGCCTGGAATGCAACCACCAATTCAGTTCCTTTAAGATCATAAACTGGTAATGCTCTTGTTCCGAAAACTTCCTGAGCTGCGTCTAATGCTGCAGCATAAGGATAAGCATCATAGGTTACTAATTCTGCTGTAGGATATTTAGCTTTAAATTCAGCAAATAATTTTTTGAAAGTAGGGGATGCAAAAGAATGAGATAGTAAAACAATTCTTTTACCTGCTGCTTTAGCCTCATCCAGTCCTTTGATAACGAAGCTGTCTACTTTGTCGAAAGTTTCGTCTTTTCCTTCAAATTTAGGCTGCTTTACTTTATCATTATCATAAAGAGAAAGTACACTTGCCTGAGCTCTTGCATTCGTTTTACCTAAATCTCCTGCTGCCGGGTTTGGTTCAATTTTGATAGGTCTTCCTTCTCTTGTTTTTACCAATACGCTTGCGAAATCGAAACCGTCGAAATACGTTGAAGCGTAATAGTTTGGAATCCCCGGAATGATTTCATGCGGCTTTACCACATAAGGAATCGTTTTGATTACCGGAGCTTCACAGGCAGCTAATGTTACCGCTGCAGTAGAGAAACCTAATAGTTTTAAGAAATCTCTTCTTGAAGTAGCAGAACCGTTCTTTTCCGCATCATCAAGGAAATCTTCTACCGGAATTTCTTCCTGGAACTCTTTCTGAGCCAGCTTATTGTTTAAAGCCGGATCTTTAAGTTCGTGAATACTTCTGAATTGTATTTTGTTTGAAGCCATTTGATACTTCTAATTTTTAGTTATTAATAATGACATTTACCACACTCAAGACCTCCAATAGCATCTACCGTAATCTTACCACCATCTTTAGGGTACTGTTTTTTCAACTTGTCGTGTAGATTTTTGAAGTATTCTTTATTATAACCGTTGTTCATGTCAACTTCTGTAGTTCTGTGACACTCGATACACCATCCCATTGTAAAGTCGTTAGCCATCTGAACAACATTCATTGTATCGATTTTTCCGTGACAAGCTTTACATACAACATCAATTTTGTTGTTAGGGTTCTTTTTGTTGAAAGAATTGATGATCGCTTGTTCACCTGCTACTACGTGCTGTGCGTGGTTAAAGTATACGAAGTCTGGCATGTTGTGGATTCTTGTCCATTCAACCGGCTGAGTTTTTCCTGTGTACTGTTGTTTTTCAGGATCCCAACCTGTAGCGGCATAGATTTTCTTGATCTCTCCGTCATAGAAAGCCTTATCTTTTCCTGGCTCCATGTAGTGATCTGCGTTGTATTCAGAAATTGTTCTGTGACAGTTCATACAAACGTTCATCGAAGGGATTTCAGATACTTTACCGTATTTGGCACTGGAGTGACACAACTGACAGTCGATTTTCTGTTCTCCAGCGTGGATTTTATGGGAGAAATAAATAGGCTGTTCTGGCTTATATCCTTTGTAAACCCCGATCCACATGATCCAGTTCCAGATTCCGTAAGTTGCCAGAAGTGCAAGGATTGCGATTAATCCTTTTCCTACATAGTGATATTTTGCATAGATTTCGCTGAAAGATTTTACCCTTGTTTCGTTAAGACCGGCTAAGTCGTCTGACTGACCCAATTTTACCAATTGTCTTAATTTTACCAGGATCCAAACCAATAGCGCTGCGATTGCTAAAAGTGAAATGATTACTACGCTTGTTGTAGTGTTGTTTGCCGGAGCAGCCTGATCAGTTGTTGCTGCTGTTGCTTTTGCATCATCCTTTTTAGGCTCTTCAGCCGGAGGATTTGAGGTGTATGCCAAGATATCGTTGATATCTTTTTCTGAAAGTTTCCCTTCAAAAACCTGCATTGCCGCTTTTCCGTTGGCTTCGTATACTTCATTAGCATACTTGTCTCCGGAAGCTCTAAGTTTTTCATTGTTGGTTATCCATTTTTGAAACCAGTCAATGTCTAGATTTTGATCTTTTTTCAGTCTTTCAACTACTCCTCCAAGAGCAGGACCTACAAGTTTCTTGTCTAGTGCGTGACATGCAGTACAATTCGCTTTGAAAAGCTTCTCACCATTCTTAGGATCGCCGTCCTGCCCGTAAATTGAAGCACTGGTCGATAGCAATAAGCCTATTGCGATCAACGTCTGTCTATAATGCTTTCTCCAACTAATCATTTAAATTATCTTATGTTAGTAAATATTGAACATTCAATCAATCCCGCAAAAATAATATTTTTAACAGGAATTTAACGGTATATGGAAAGGGGAAAATGTCATTTCCGTTTAATTTGTAATTATTCTAAATAACTGAATTTGGTATAATTTTTTAATTTGTATAAATTTGCGCAAACAAGTTTAAATGAAAAATGTAATCAAAATAATTTCGATGCTGTCTGTGCTTGCATTTTATGGTGTTGATGCACAACAAGTTGTAAGAAAAGATACTTTGGCGGGAACAGAACTTACGATGACGATGGATTCTAAGGTGAATGCGGCTCTGGAAAGCATAGAGGATAAGTGTTCCAAAACAACTTTGGCAACTTCTTCAAGGGAAGATGACGAAGATTACAGCCCTTCAAAACCAACTAAAATTTATGTTCCGAACAGGGAACTTACCAATGCTGAAATATGCAGAAAAAATCCAAGAATTTTAGGGTATAAAATTCAGATTACAACGGTAAAAAGTAATGAAGAAGCCAATGAGGTAAAGGCTTATTTCAGAAAAAGATTTCCTAACCTGAAAGTGGAAACTGATGCTTCTTTAAGACCGAATTATAAAATTTTAGCGGGGAGTTATTTCACAAAACAAAGTGCGGCTTCTGACCTTTCCAGAGTGAGAGAATATTTTAAATCTGCACTTGCAGTACAGTACAGAATTTTCTGTGCGGAAGCAAAATAATTTACATTTAGCAATAGAAAAATAAAAAAGCTGGGAAAAATTATTTCTCAGCTTTTTTTATTGATTTTGAATTTTAATTTTTCAAAACAAAAAGTAAAATTTTAATAAAATTTATTTAAAAACCAAAAGAATTCGGTCATTCTCAAATAATTGTTGGTGATCAGGTAAGCGCATAAAATTATAAAGATTACGGATAAAAAAGACAGCATTTTCGGTGATTCTTTATAGCTGTAAAAAAGCCAACCAACCAACAGTGGATAGACAAAAACAAAATGACCACCGTAGATGTAAGAAGTGTGAAGTCCGAATCTCATAACACAGTGAATGATAACATCAAACAGGAATGAAATCATTAAAACCTGAACGAGTTTATTTCTGAAATTTTTAAAATAACTCCAACAAATCAGGATCAATAAAACGGCAATAAAAATATAAGGAATCCATGATGAATAAACATCCATAATGATCCCTTTATAGTGGTAACCGCTCATGTTATGTTTATCGCGGATCAGAAAATTTGAAAAAAGTATATTTCCGCCGAAAAAGTAGGAAAGGATCATATCCCAAGTCGGAGTAGAATTTACATTGGAGAACTTTTCGTACTGTTCATTGGTTTTACTGAATATATTTTGGTATTTAAAATCGATTCGGTTCAGATATAATAAAACAAAACACACACAGGTAAAAACTGCTCTGAAAACAGCATTCCCGAATTTTTTCCAATCCTTAAAAAGTCCTTTCTCAAAAGCTACCGGAATGAATACTTTAACAATATTCGTTACCGTTAAACCTCCTATGGTAATTCCTGAAAAAGCCAAAGCTAAAGGCGGAATTTTCTCCTCTTTCTTTAATTTTATAGCTGAATAATGATGAAAGAGGGTCAGGAAAAATAAAGTGTAGGTAAAATTTTCCGGCGTGAAGGAAAGTAGTATATTCGTTGAAAAGGCTCCGAAAAACAGAATTAATAAGATACTTAAAATTAATGGAAGTCCAATAATGTTTTTAAGATATTTAAACACCTGAAGAACGCTTAAACTTACGGCAAGATTACTCAGCCAGGCTAAAGCGAAACGGAAATTTCCATCCATTTTTCCGTTGGAGAAAAGTAAAGCCAGTTCCCGGATCCAGTTGAAAAAATAATAGGAGAGAGGGTGTCTTTCAAAACTTCCGCCGGTCATTACAATAGATTTGTTATCGAAGCTGAAATACGCATCCCAAGGAATTCTTCCGTCAAAAATAATTTTATGATGAATCGCAATGTATGATCCCATATATCCGTATGCAACGAGAAAGAAAAGAAGAACAATAAGTTCAATTCCCGTCGACGGAAAAAGCAATTTGAAAAAATGGATAAATTTTGTTTTGAATTTTGACACCTGCAAAAACTTTCTGCAAAAGTAAAATAAAAAACCCACCAAATCTGATGAGTTTTGTTTTGATTTTATGATTTTAAAACTACGAACTGCACGACAGCATGGAACATCCCGAAACGCCATCATAACCAGAAGGTCTTTTTGATGAAAATTCCGGATAAACGGTGTGATAAGGATTTTCTAAAGCGTGAGTCAGTTTTGTAAGCAAATCGGTTTTACCGTTATTAATTTCTTCAATACATTGGTACAGCAGATAATTCCTAAGAATAAATTTTGGATTGGTTTTATGCATTATTTCCAAAGATTTTTCTCTTGAAATAATATTTTTTTCTAACCTTGAATGATAAGCTTTCATAAAATCTTCCAGTTTCGAAAGTTTCTCATCATTTAAAAATGTGTAAGAGACATTTTCAAATTGCTGTCTGAGATCTTTCTGGTCATCATATTTTTCGAGTTCGTTGAAAAATAAGGTATAATCTAATTGAAGATCCTGCATGAGACTTTGCCATGTTGTAAAGAATTTTTCGTCGCTGGTTAGCAACTGATCAAAACCAAATTTTCTGCAAAGCATCCTGTCGTGCGATTCCCAGAAATAGCTTCCGTAATCATTTAAAACATCTTCCAGAAATTTTTCATCTTTAATTAAAGGATGAAGTGCGTTTGCCAATTGCCATAGGTTCCATTGGGAAATCTGTCCCTGTTTTCCGAAAGCATATCTTCTTCCTGGAAGATCGGTGGTATTCGGGGTGAAATTTAAATCGTATTCATCCATCATCGAATAAGGTCCATAATCGATCGTTAAACCTAAAATCGACATATTATCTGTGTTCATTACTCCATGAACAAATCCTACACGATACCATTCCACCATAAGATCTGCCGTTCTCCTGCATACATTTTCGAAGAAATCTTTGTACTTCTGAATCCCCTCCGAAGAAATTTCTTTGAAATAATGATGAATGGTATAATCTGCAAGTTCCTGCAATGTTTTGTATTCCTGTTGGGCAGACATCAATTCAAAATGACCGAATCTAAGAAAGCTTTCTGCGATTCTGATGACTACCGCTCCTTTTTCCAGTTCCGGATTTCCGCTGTACATGATATCTCTTACGACGTCTTCTCCGGTAAATACTAAACTCAATGCTCTGGTTGTAGGAACTCCTAAATGAAACATAGCTTCGCTCATCAGATATTCACGAACAGACGACCTTAATACGGCTCTTCCATCTGCGTGTCTGGAATAAGGCGTTGCTCCGGCTCCTTTCCACTGTATTTCGTTTTTCTTTCCTGAATTGTTTTCAATTTCTCCGGCAAGAATGGCTCTTCCGTCGCCTAATTGTCCAGCCCAGTTCCCAAACTGATGTCCTGCATAAGCCGTGGAGTAGGTTTTGATATTTTCGGGAAGATGTGTTGCTGCCAAAAAATTAAGATCTTTTTCTTCAAGCGCTCCAAGCCCTATTTCTTCTGAAAGTTTTTCGTTAAAAGCAATTAACTCTGGATGATCAAAACCAACCGGCTGAACAGTGGAAAATAAAACCTTCGGAGTATTTCTCTGTAGGTTATTGCCGGAAAAATCTCCGGGAAACTTTTTTATAAAGGGTTGTTGTATGTTTTCAAGATTCATAATTCAAAGGTATTAATTAAAAAGAAAAGACCTTCCAAATGATTGAAAGGTCTTGTATATTTCTAAAAAAGAATTTATTTATTATTGAAGTCTATATCTTCCCCTGTATTTAGGTTTTCGTTTACATTTTCTTCTTTTTTACCGGATGTTTTTGGTCCGCTTGGATCTGCCGGTTTCGGATTTTTGATCTCATCAAGCGTCTGTAATCCGCCATCATCTCCATAACCTGCTCCTAATCCTTTAAGGTTTGAACAGCCGTCTTTCCACTCCGAAGGTTTCACGAATTTATCATCCGGAGAGATTTTTAAGCTTTTATCTGCCCAGACTTTCTTCATGTAGATTGCCCAGATCGGTAATGCCATTTTAGCTCCCTGTCCTTCTCCTGTTCCGTAGAAGTGGGTGGCTCTGTCTTCCCATCCAACCCATGCTCCGGTTGCCAGTTTCGGTACGATTCCCATAAACCAACCGTCTGAGTTGTTCTGGGTAGTTCCTGTTTTACCGGCAATTTCTATATCTTTTGAAATTCCTTTTCTTCCCAGTTCTCCAGAAGCGGTTCCGTATTGCGCTACACCTTTCATCAGTTCAATCATGGTATAAGCGTACAGCGGATTCATCACTTCTTTAGGTTCTACATTTACTTCCTTAATTACGCGGCTGTTGGCATCTTCAATTCTCCAGATCATCTCCGGTTTGTTGTAGTTACCATAGTTGGCAAAAGTACTGTAAGCTCCTACCATTTCGTAAATGGTAATATCCGAAGCTCCTAAAGCCATTGGTAAGCTTGTGGAGATTTCTTCTGTTACTCCCAAATCTCTCGCGGTTTGTATTACGCTTTGTGTTCCCGTCATTTCGGCAAGACGAAGCGCAACTGGGTTTTGCGAGTGTGCCAATGCATCTTTTAAAGTAAGCATTCCGCCTCTTCCCGGAACACGATAGTTTCCTTTTGTAAATGTTGCATTAGAGATGGTAGAACACGGTGTTAAACCTAGTTTCATAATCGCAGTTGCGTAAACGAAAGGCTTAAATGTTGAACCTACCTGTCTTTTACCCTGCTTAATGTGGTCATACTGGAAATGCTGCCAATCGATTCCTCCAACCCAGGCTTTAATTTCTCCTGTTCCCGGAATTACAGACATCAATCCTGCCTGAGCAACTTTCTTGTGCCATCTGATAGAATCCCAAGGAGACATTTCTACTTCTTCTTCTCCAGCCCATGTAAATCTTGAGGTTTTAACAGGTTTTTTAAATTCCATTAAAATAGAATCTTCCGGCATTCCGTCTGCTTTAAGAAGTTTGTAGCGTCCTGTTCTTCTCATTGCCTGAAGCATCAGATCGTTCACCTGTTTATCATTCAGGTAATAAAATGGCCAGTTTTTTCTTCCTCTCTGTTCAGCGTCAAATCTTTTCTGAAGATCCGTTAAATGCTCTCTGATTGCATCTTCTGCATATTTTTGCATTCTGGAATCAAGAGTTACATATATTTTTAAACCGTCTTTGTAAAGGTTTAATTTTTTACCGGTTTCTTTTTCGTAATCGTCAAGATATTTGTCGATTTCTTTTTTCAGATAAAACTTATAATAAGCGGAATAGCCTTCTGTAATATTACTTATAGGATGAAAATCAACTGTAATTGGCGTTGCTGTAGCTTTATCAAATGTTGCCTGATCAATATATCCTGTTTTCAGCATTTGATCCAAAACAACATCTCTTCTTGTTTTTGCTCTTTCAGGATTTCTGTATGGATTATTTTTTCTTGGATTTTCAAGCATGGCAACAAATGTTGCTGCCTCCGGTAAAGTAAGCTCAGAAGTTTTTTTATTAAAATAAATCTTCGAAGCCATTTCAATTCCGTTAGCATTAAATAAGAAATCAAACTTATTGAAATACAGTGTTATGATTTCTTCTTTCGTATATCTTTTTTCAAGACTTACGGCAACAACCCATTCTTTTAATTTCTGGAATGCTCTTTCAATTCTGTTTTGAGAAGCATTTCCGGTGAAAAGTAATTTTGCAAGCTGTTGGGTTATTGTGGATCCACCGCCTCTTTTACCTCCATAAGCTACCGCTCTTACAACTGATTGTAAATCAATTCCTGAGTGTTCTTTAAAACGTTCATCCTCTTTTGCCTGTAAAGCATAGATTAAGTAAGGCGGGAGATCTTTATAAATGATAGGCTGTGTTTTCTCTTTTTCAAATTTACCCAAAAGAACTCCGTCTGAAGAGTAGATTTGTGAGGCAACATATATATCCGGATTTTCAAGCTCTTTTACATCCGGCATTTCTCCTACGAAACCTTGCGATACGGCAAAGAATAGCCCTGAAATTCCTAAAACCAAAGCAAAGAATCCGATCCAGATAAATTTAACCCACCTTTTCCAGGCAGTGTCTTTCTTTTTAGGAGGAAGAGGGAAGGTTTTCCCTTTGTTCCCAGTATTTTGTTTGTTCACTTCCATTGATGATTACGGTTTAGCCGTTTCTATTTTTACTCCAATGTCTTCAATTCCCGGAAGGTTGTCGTTTCTCATCGCCTGAGTAAGACCGATTTCATATTTTCCTTTTGCGGGAAATTTATAATTCAGTTTATATTGAAACAAAGTTTCCTTTGTATCTCCGAATCCTGTTCCGAGCCATTCTCCGTTAGGTTTTGCCAATACATAATTCAATGTATCGGTCTGTTTTTTCTTACTTTGAAGGTCGGTGAAATTCACAATAAACCTTATATTGCTGTAAGGATAATTGTTATTATTTCTTACAACAAATATAATATTTTTCGGATTTTGAGGATCTGAAATTTCAAGATTAAATTTTTGTTCACTTTTCTTATTCCATTTGTTATCAACGGAATTCATAAAAACTTCTCCTTCGGAGGAAGAATTACAGCTAAAGAAAAGAATAAGAGTAAATAATCCTAAAATTTTACGCATTGTTATCTTTTTTTGGAGGAAACTTCTTTTTAAATTTCTTTTTATTCGGGTTGGTTTTTTTCTCGGTTTCAGCACCAGAAGAAGCATCTACTTTTTCCAACTGAGGTTTAGGCTGTTGAGGCTTTTGCGGTCTCGGTTGGTTGTTATTAGAATTGGCTTTTGGATTTTGTTGCTGTTTTTCCAGTCTTTGAGGCTTTTCAACAGATTTTTCATTTCTTTCAGGACGTTCCTGTCTCTCAGGTCGGTTATTGTTTTTCTTCTGACCCTGCTGATTCTGGCTGTTCTGATTGTTGTTATTCGGTCTGTTTTGGTTTTTATTTCTGTTGCCTCTGTTTTTCTTTTCGAAACGGTCTACGTTATTCTCCTGAATCAGATCAATACTTGCAAAAGGCGTTTCCGGCTGTTTCAGCTCTTCCAATGGAAGTGTTTTTTCTCCGCGTTTGTTTTTGGAGATCAGTTTTTTAACCAAATCGATATCGAAATCGTACCACGCAATTGAATTTTCTACATAAGCAAACCACATTTTCTTTTTGAAAACGTCGATTTTAATGCAGAAAGCTCTTCCTTTCTCGGTATCCAGAGTGGTGGAAGAAGACGGAAAATTGCTTAAAGCATCCAGATAACTGTCTAATTCATAATTAAGGCAGCATTTAAGTTTACCACACTGTCCGGCAAGTTTCTGAGGGTTAATGCTCAATTGCTGATATCTTGCCACGTTGGTATTTACAGATCTGAAATCCGTTAACCAAGTCGAACAGCAAAGTTCTCTTCCACAAGATCCGATTCCGCCTACTTTTGCGGCTTCCTGTCTGAAACCGATCTGTTTCATATCGATTTTTGTACGGAAAGCTCCGGCGTATTCTTTAATCAACTGTCTGAAATCTACACGGTTATCTGCCGTATAATAAAATGTGACTTTAGAGGCGTCTCCCTGATATTCCACATCGGTGATCTTCATTTCAAGACCTAATCTGTGTGCTATTTTTCGGGCGTCTATTTTTACGCTGTCCTCTTTTTTTCTTGCTTCCTGCCAAACTTCAAGATCTTTCTGATTGGCCTGTCTGTATATTTTTAGTGCCGATTCTTCAGAGCATTTTTTCTTTTTCATCTGAATCTTTACCAATTCTCCGGTGAGACTTACCACACCTACATCGTGTCCGGGACTCGATTCTACTGTTACTACACTACCTATATGTAAAGGGATATTGTTTACGTTTTTATAAAACGATTTTCTGTCATTTTTAAATCTAACTTCTACAAAATCACATCGGTTCGGTGCGGGATTGTTGATGTTAGAAAGCCAGTCAAAAACACTTAATTTATAACTATTACCACAGGTATTTACATTTTCACAGCCATTCGCGGTCTTCTTGGGTCCGCAAGAATGTGCAGAATCGCCGGATGTTTTACATCCACAACTCATATATAATATATTTAATTTGCAAATTTATGATTTTTATCTTTATGAGGTCTAAAATAATCAAATTATCGGGAATAGCTTTGTTTAAAACTAAACAAAATCGCATCCGGATGATATAATTTTGATTAAATGTTTAACTATGATGTATTTACAAAAGAGTTTACTTAAAGTGCTATTTTAAACATAGTTTTCTTTTGCATTGATGTTTAAAATTTTATGATTTATTAACAGATGTATCTAAAATAATTTTATATTTGGATTATATAATAATAGTCTATGAAAAAAATATTGATATCAACAGCTTTATTGGCAGGTGTATTATCTTACGCAGGAGGCTTCAGGGTTTCTCTGCAAGGGGTGAAACAATTGGCAATGGCGCATACCAGTGCACATGCTGAAGATGCGAGTGTTACGTTCTTTAACCCTGCGGGAATGTCTTTCATTCCTTCAAAACTTAGTGTTGCTGCGGGCGGATTCGGGATAAGTTCTAAAGTAACCTATCAGAATCTTACTACTTTGGAATCTTATTCTACGGATAATCCTATGGGAACTCCTATTTATGCTGCGGTAGCTTACAAAGTGTTAGATAATCTTTCTTTAGGTTTTAATTTTTCAACGCCTTACGGAAGTACGGTAGAATGGCCGGATAACTGGGCTGGAAAAGAAATTGTAGAGAATATAGAACTGAAGGCATTTTATTTTCAGCCGATGGTTTCTGTGAAATTATCACCTTGGGTCTCTTTCGGAGCGAGCTATATCTATGCTAAAGGAAGTGTAGACTGGACGAAAGCAGTTACTCAATTAGGAGGAAATTTAAATCTAAAAGATGATAAGGCTTCAGGACACGGTTTTGGTTTAGGTTTCTATTTCAGACCTGAAGAAAAACTGGACGTAAGTATTGCTTACAGATCTCCGGTTTATATGAATGCGGACAAAGGAAAAGCTACATTTAATATTTCTCAGGCATTATATTCTTCAGTAAGATTAGACGCTAACGGACAGGATAACTTTAAGGCTGTTCTTCCTTTGGTGGATGAATATACAATAGGGGTTACCTATAAAATAACACCGAAATGGCAGGTGTCCGGAGATTTCAACTACTACGGATGGGAGAAGTATAATAAACTTACATTAGATTTTGAAAACGCATTGGCAGGAAATCAGGCTGATGATCCTACAAAAAATGTAACACCTAAAAACTTCCACAATTCTAAAGCTTTCAGAATTGGAACGCAATATATGATTACAGATAAAGTTGCAGGAAGATTAGGATATTATCATGATGAATCACCTTATGACGACGCACACTTCAGTCCGGAAACACCATCTTTTGATGCTAATGTAATTACCGGAGGGATTGGATTTAAACTAAATAAATTAGGAGTAGACCTTTCAGGAGCTTACAACTTCCAGAAGTCAAGAAATATAAACAATGCATTTTATAACCTTTATGGGCAGGCTAAAGCACAAGCATTTTACTTTGGTTTAGGTTTGTCTTATAACGCATTTTAATTTTTAATCAAGAATTATGAAAAAAATATTAATTTCTACATTCGCTATTTCAGCGTTGTTGTTAAATGTAAGTTGTGATACAGACTTCGATACTGATGTAAAGGATGTGGTAGTAACTTCCGGAGAAGCCAATTTTTCCAAATACGTATCTTTAGGAAACTCTCTTACTTCGGGATATAGAGACGGAGCTCTTTATTTGGATGGACAAAACGAATCTTATCCTTCAATGATTGCAATGCAGATGAAGCTTGCAGGAGGGGGTGATTTTAAACAGCCTTTAATGCCAAATAACGTTGGTGGATTTAATAATCTTCCGGGATTTTCAGGTAAACTGGTTCTTAGTGTAGTAAATGGGTCACTTACACCGGTCCCATCTGCTCCTGCAGCGGCGTTAGATAACATTTCTTCAGGTGCACCTTATCAGAATTTAGGGATTCCGGGCGCAAAATCTTTTCATTTAGGCATCGCGAGCTATGGAACTCTTAATCCGTTTTATGCAAGATTTTCTACAGGGGTAAGTCCTGTGGCGGCGGCAGTAGCTCAAAATCCTACTTTCTTCTCTTTATGGATCGGAAATAACGATATTTTAAGCTATGCAACCAGTGGAGGAACAAATTCTACAACCACAGGCGGCGTTACAACATACACACCTGCTGTAGTTCAGACAGGAAATCTTAATCCTGCAACTTATGGATCTAATGATATTTCTGATCCAAATGTAGTTGCATCCAGTATCAATTCTTATGTAACTGCTCTTACGGCCAACGGTGCGAAAGGAGTTGTCGCAAATATTCCAAGCGTAACCGCTATTCCTTTCTTTACAACGGTTCCTTACAATCCGTTAACTCCAGCCGCTTTAGGTGCTAATCTTAATACACTTAACACAAGTTTGTACGGTCCGCTTAAACAGGCGCTTACAGCCTTTGGTGCAGGAGACAGGATCAATCTTTTATCTTCTACTGCCTCAAATCCTGTTTTGATCAGAGATGTTTCTTTAACAAATTTATCAGCACAGCTTACTGCGGCACTTACGCCGTCTTTAGGAGCGGCTACAGCTGCTGCTTTCGGACAGATTTACGGACAGGCGAGACAGGCAACCGCAGAAGATTATATCCTTCTTACGACCAGAGCGGTAATCGGATCTACTAATCCGAATGCTCCGGCTTCCATTAATGTATACGGTATTTCTTATCCATTAGAAAACCAGCACGTGCTTTCAAAAACTGAAGCAGCAAATGTCACAACAGCTATGACTGCCTATAATACTTCAATTAAGTCTATTGCAGATGCTAAAGGACTTGCATTTGTAGATGCAAATGCTAAAATGGTAGAGCTTAATTCTCAATCCGGAATTTTGTATGATGGGATAAGATACACTGCAAAATTCGTAACTGGGGGAGCTTTCTCTCTGGATGGTGTTCACCTTACAGGAAGAGGCTATGCAATTATTGCCAATGAATTTATTAAAGCGATCAATGCTAAATATAAATCTACCTTACCACAGGTAAATCCAAATAATTATTCCGGAGTAAAATTCCCATAATAATTGGATAAATAAAAACTTAGAAACCACAAGAGTAATTCTTGTGGTTTTTTTTTAAATTTGCAAAATCTTTAAAAAGTAAAAATGGCCGATCAGTTAAGTTATCTGTTTTCTACAAGGACGAGTAAGGACTTGGCAGAAAAAATTGCCCAAAATTATGGGAAAGAATTAGGAAAAATCAACTTTCAGACATTCAGCGACGGAGAATTCGAACCTGTTCTGGACGAATCCGTAAGAGGGGGAAGAGTTTTCCTGATTGGATCTACATTCCCGCCGGCAGACAATTTATTAGAGCTTCTTCTGATGATTGATGCTGCCAAAAGAGCTTCTGCTAAGAGCATTACCGTAGTGCTTCCATATTTCGGACTTGCAAGGCAGGACAGAAAAGACCAACCCAGAGCGCCAATCGGTGCTAAGTTGGTGGCAAACCTTTTAACGGCAGCAGGAGCTACAAGAATCATGACAATGGATCTCCACGCAGATCAGATTCAGGGATTCTTCGAAATTCCGGTAGATCATCTGTATGCTTCTACTATTTTCGTAGATTATATCAGAGATCTCAATCTGGAAAATCTTACGATTGCCTCTCCGGATATGGGAGGTGCAAAAAGAGCGAAAAACTATGCAGGTCACTTGGGTGCAGATGTAGTAATTGCTTATAAGGAAAGAAAAAAAGCAAACGTTGTAGAAGAAATGTTCCTTATCGGAGATGTGGACGGGAAGAATGTTATTCTTATTGATGATATGATCGATACCGCCGGAACACTTTGTAAAGCGGCAGACATCTTAATGGAGAAAGGGGCGAAATCTGTAAGAGCAATGGCAACGCACGGAGTGCTTTCAGGAAAGGCTTACGAAAATATTGAGAACTCAAAATTATTGGAAGTTATTGTAACTGACTCAATTCCTGTTAAAAATAATTTGTCATCTAAAATAAAAGTGCTATCTTGCGCCCCATTATTTGCGGACGTTATGAAGATGGTTCACGAGCATCAGTCAATTAGCAGTAAGTTTGTTATTTAACTGATATTTAGAGGTTTGCAAATTTAATTTGAAACAATTTTTTAAATTTTTATAAATGAAATCTATTACAATTCAAGGTGCAAAAAGAGAAAGCGTGGGCAAAAAGTCTACAAAAGCTTTACGTGATGCTGAATTAGTTCCTTGTGTTGTTTACGGAGGTGAAGCTCCTTTGAATTTCTCTGCTACTGAGAAATCTTTCAAAGGATTGGTATACACTCCTGAAGCACACACGGTATCTATTGAGGTTGATGGTCAAACAATTCCGGCTGTTCTTCAGGATATTCAGTTTCACCCGATTACAGACAAAATTCTTCACGCAGATTTCTATCAGTTATCTGATGATAAGCCAGTTATCATGGAAGTTCCTGTAAGAATCACTGGTCGTTCTAAAGGTGTTGTAGCTGGTGGTGTTCTTCGTCAGTCTTTCAGAAAATTGAAAGTAAAAGCAATCCCTGCAAACTTACCGGATGAGATCGTTGTAGACGTTACTCCGTTAAGAATTGGTAACAAACTTTATGTTGGAGGTATCAAAACTGAAGGATACTCTTTCATGCACCCGGACAACGCAGTTGTAGTAGCTGTTAAGATGTCTAGAAATGCAATGAAAGGAGGTGCAGCAGCAATGGATGATGAAGATGAAGAAGAAGTTGCAACTGAAGAAGGAGCAGCTCCTGAAGCTACAGAAGCAGCAGCAGAATAAGAATTTCTTATTTAAAAATATAAAACCTGTCAAATTTTGGCAGGTTTTTTTTATGACTAAAAGATAAATATGATGAGTTCAAATCTTGGTTAATCTTTTATTAGTGAAATGTCTTTGTAAAACTAAAAACATCAATTAATAAAAAATATAGAAATCAAAATTTATTTAAATCATTTTCATTGCTATCACTCGCTGAGTGAGGCGCCCTTGCGAACCAAAAATGTCTAATAAAATAAAAATTCTCAACGATCTTAGCGTTAAAAGCAAAAAAGAATATTTTACATCGAATTTTTCTATCAATCAACAACAATCAACTCTCAGCCACAATCCGAAAAAAAGCCGTAAATTTGAAAAGTTCTAAATAAGAACAGTTTAATTAAAAATTTAATAAATGTTTGACATTCAGGAAATCAGAAGTCAGTTTTCTATATTAGATCAGAAAGTGAACGGTAAACCATTGGTTTATCTGGATAATGCGGCAACCTCTCAAAAACCGGATTCCGTTTTGGAAGTCTGGAATAAATACTATACGGAAATTAACGCGAATGTACATCGTGGAATTCATACATTAAGCCAGTTGGCAACTGAAGAAATGGAACTTTCCAGAAGAAAAATCCAGAAATTCATCAATGCTGAACATGATTTTGAGGTAATTTTTACCAAAGGAACTACCGAAGGAATCAATTTGATCGCCTATATTTTAACCCAAAAATTAAAAAAAGACGATGAAATTATTATCTCTTATCTGGAACACCATTCCAATATTGTTCCGTGGCAGATGCTTTGTGAAAGAACCGGAGCGAAGCTGAGAGTCATTCCTATGGATGAAAACGGAATTCTTCAACTCGATCAGTTTGAAAAATTTTTAAATGAAAAAACAAAAGTTGTTTCTGTTAATCAGGTTTCCAATGCTTTAGGAATTATTAATCCGATTGAAGAAATTATTGCAAAAACAAGAAAGAATACCAATGCTTACATCGTTATCGATGGAGCTCAGTCTGCACCTCATTTTATCCTTGATGTTCAGAAGATGGACTGCGACTTTTTTGTGTTCTCGGGACACAAAATGTACGCTCCGATGGGAACTGGAATTCTGTACGGAAAACAGCAGATTCTTGAAGACTTACCGCCATTTCACGGAGGCGGAGAAATGATTGCCACCTGTTCTTTTGACGGAACCACTTACGCAGGTCTTCCTTTTAAATATGAAGCAGGAACACCAAATGTAGGTGGAAACATAGCTTTGGGAGCTGCCGTGGATTTTATTCTGAAAGTAGGGCAGGAAAATATTCAAAACCATGAAAATGCTTTGCTGGAATATGCGCAGAGACAGCTTCTGGAATTGGAAGGCATTAAAATTTATGGTGAAAAAGCCAACAGAACCGGCGTTGTTTCTTTCAATCTTGAAGGAGTCGGAATTGCTTCGGATGTAGGAATGATTCTGGATAAATTAGGAATTGCTGTAAGAACGGGGCATCACTGTACACAGCCAATTATGGATTTCTTCAATATTGCGGGAACCGTAAGAGCAAGTTTTGCGGTGTACAATACATTCAGTGAAATTGATGCTTTGATAGAAGGCGTAAAAAAAGCACAGAAAATGCTAAATTAAACTTAGATTTTTTTAAGATACAAAACGGTCAGAGAAATTTCTGACCGTTTTATTTTTGTATGGACTATTAATTCAATTCTGAATCGCACATTTCCATCGGAACCAGACATTTTGTAGAAAGACACGGATTTCCGCTCGGAATCTGAAGGCAGCACGCATGATAGCCGTTATATGTAATGTGGTACGTGTTTGCCGGACAGGTATGACCACCTAAAACCTGCTTTAAATTTTCTCTTTGGATTTTTTTTAGATTTTTCATAATGTTTTGTTTTATAGTATTTTGTAATAAGTCCCTAAGATATGAAAAATATTTAAAATGATATTTTTTAATTAATTTCAAAAAATAATTTCTTATAGTGTAACCTTTTCCGTTTTTAATTGTCTTACTAATAGAAACAAATAATTATGAAGCTTCTGTTTGGAAATAAAAAAGATGATTTGCTGAGCCGCCTCAAAAGGCAGGAACCGGCAGCGCAGAAAGTTTTTTATGATCAGAATGTAAAGAAATTTCTGAGCGTCAGCAGAAGTTACGTTACCGATTTGTATCAGGCAGAAGACTGCGTTATTAAAGCGTTTTGTAAAATTTTTAAAAGTATTGAAACTTTCAGAAATGATGGAAGCTTTGAAGGATGGGCGAGAAGAATTGTGGTGAACGAATGTCTGAATTTTATTAAAAGCCGCAAAACCGTTTTTTATCTGGACGACATCAACCAGTCTTATCTGGAAGAAATTTATGAAGAAGATGTCACTTTTGATTTCAATGCGCAGGAACTTCTGGATCAGCTTCCGGATGCTTACAGAATGGTTTTTAACCTCTATGTTCTCGAAGACTATTCGCATCAGGAAATTGCAGATACTTTGCAGATTTCAGTTGCGGTAAGCAAAACGCAATTATTTCGGGCAAAAGAAAAGATGAGAAAAATTTATTTCCAACAACAAAAAGCACTGAAAAATGAACACTACTAAAAATAATATAGAACATCATATCAAAAAGCAGATTTCTGAAAGAGAAATTGCTCCTTCGAGAAATTTATGGTCTGAAATTGAAGCCCAGTCAGAACGAAGAAACTCAAAAACAAAAATAAATTGGTATTTGGTGGCGGCTTGTCTGGTTTTAACATTCAGTTTGGGAGCAGTTCTGTTTTTTAATAAAGAAAATAAGGAAACTGAAAAATCTGAAATTGTTGCTGAGATTAAAAAGCCGGTTATTCAAAATAAAAAGCAGGAACCAACAGTACCATCTCCCGAAATTATAGAGCCGAAACAAACAGAATCTGTTGCTATAGAAAAGATTTCGAGTGAGAAAAAGAATGAAGCGGTAGAGTCGCAGATCATGATTGAGCAAAAACATATGCCTTTAACAAAAGAAAATGCTCCGGAAATTATCGGCACTATTTCTAAAATCGAGCCTGAAAAAATCATGGCAAAGTCAGATTCTGCAAAAACTCAGGGGAAAAGGAAAAGATATGTTGATCCTTCTACATTGCTGTTCTCGGTAGAGCATAAAGATGTTATCATGAAAACCAAAGAAAGCAACGTGGCAACCATTGATCTGAACGGAAAATAATACTTCAAATTTTAACAAATAAAAAATAATACTATGATTAAAAAAATGATCATGATGGGACTATTGTGCCTTTTATCAGGTACAGCCTATTCTCAGAAAAATCTTACCTTAAATCTTCAGTCTAAAGAAGATACAGAAGTAAGCCCGATAGTAAAAGAAAAAGTAGATGAATACGCCCGAAAAATTGATTCAATTATTCAGGAAGAAAAAAAACTGATGGAAGCAGAACTGCTGATTCTTCAGGCTAAGAATCTTGATAAAGCGGAATTCGACAAACAAAAGGCGCTTGTTGCCGACCGCTTTTCGGAAAAAATTGATCAGAGAATTGAAGAGCTCGGTTTTGATCTGGATTCTGTGATTCAAAAGCAGGTAAGATATTCTCTTCTGAATTCTGATGTAACTTCCAACGAAGAAATTAAAGAAAAACTTCTAAAGAAATTCCGTCCGACTAAGAACTTCACCGCCTATTTTTCTTACGGAGCCATGATTCTCACCAATAATAAAGCAGATAATGATCTGGATAAAAATTTAGGATACGCGGGAAATCTTGAATTTGGGCTGAAATTCAATTATCAGTTCAGCAGAACCAGTCATTGGGGATTAATTTCCGGGCTTGGATTTTCATGGAGAACCTTAAATATTGATAATAACCGTTTTTTTGCTAAAGACATGAATTCGGATATTTACCTTTCAGCGTATGATAAAAATTTAAGCAAAAGCAAATTGCGAACAGGCTATGTCATCGTTCCTTTAGGTTTGCAGTACAATTTTTCTAAACTGAAAAGTGCAGGAATGGATATCCAGTACAGAGATTATCAGAAAGGCTTTAAAGTAGGCGCAAATGTTTATGGAGGAGTAAGAATGTCGACAAACAACATTATTAAAGGCGAAGAAATCAGCCAGAGAGAAAGAGGGAGTTATCAGGTAAATCCTTTCATTTATGGAGCGCAGTTTACCGTTTCGTACAGCGATTTCAGCATTTTCGTGAAGAAAGATTTCGGTAATTTTTTCAAGGATAATCAATTTGAAAATGATAAAGCTCTGGTTATAGGTCTTGCTTACAAATGGTAAAAACACGTAACATTTATATATAACAGGAAACCGCAGGACAAATTTGTCATGCGGTTTTTTACAATATTTAACAATTTAATTCTTAGTTTATTTCAGGCTTCCCACCATATCTTCAGGTTTTACCCACTCGTCAAATTGTTCGGCGGTTAAAAGTCCCAGATTCACCGCTTCTTCTTTTAAGGTAGTTCCGTTTTTATGGGCGGTTTTGGCAATTTTTGCAGCATTTTCATAACCAATGTGCGTGTTCAAAGCCGTTACCAGCATCAGAGATTTATCAACCAGTTCTTTAATTCTTTCATAGTTCGGTTCAATTCCGACCGCACAGTGATCGTTAAAGGAAATACATGCATCGGCAATCAGTTGGGCGGACTGTAAAAAATTATAAGCCATTACAGGTTTGAAAACATTCAGTTCATAATTTCCCTGCGTTCCTGCAAAAGAAATAGTCGTGTCATTTCCTAAAACCTGAGCGCAAACCATCGTCATTGCTTCATTTTGCGTAGGATTCACTTTTCCCGGCATAATAGATGATCCCGGCTCATTTTCCGGAATATGAATTTCCCCGATCCCGGAACGAGGTCCGGAAGCTAATAATCGGATATCCTGAGCAATTTTAAATAAAGAAACCGAAAGTTGTTTTAAAGCTCCGTGAGATTCTACAATCGCATCATGAGCTGCCAAAGCTTCAAATTTGTTTTCTGCGGTTACAAAAGGAAGATTCGTAAATTTCGAAATATATTCTGCCACTTTTACATCATAACCTTGAGGGGTATTTAAGCCGGTTCCCACCGCAGTTCCGCCTAAAGCCAGCTCAGAAAGATGAGGTAAAGTATTTTTCAGTGCTTTTAAACCGTAATTCAGTTGGGCGACATACCCTGAGAATTCCTGACCTAAAGTTAAAGGCGTTGCGTCCATCAAATGTGTTCTTCCGATTTTTACAATATCTTTAAACGCTTCTGATTTTTCTTTTAAAGTATCTCTTAGTTTTTCGACAGCCGGAATAGTAGTTTCCACCACTTTTTTATAAGCCGCGATGTGCATCGCAGTTGGATAAGTATCGTTGGAAGATTGCGATTTATTCACATCGTCATTCGCATGAATCTCCGATTTTTCGCCTAAATTTCCACCGTTGTTAACGTGTGCTTTATTGGAGATTACCTCATTTACATTCATGTTGGACTGCGTTCCGGAACCGGTTTGCCAGATCACCAAAGGAAACTGATCGTTAAGTTTTCCTTCTAAAATTTCGTCACAGACTTTCACGATCATATCTCTCTTTTCTGCAGGAAGAACTCCTAAATCTGTATTGGTAAATGCCGCCGCTTTTTTAAGATAAGCAAAAGCTTCGATGATTTCATGAGGCATGGAACCTTCCGGACCAATCTTAAAATTATTTCTTGAACGTTCTGTTTGTGCTCCCCAAAATTTATCTGCAGGAACCTGCACTTCTCCCATGGTGTCTTTTTCTATTCTGTAATTCATGTGATTGAAATTTGTTTAGTTTTGATTTAACCCCAAAAGCAAAGAGATTTATTAAATTTTATAAAAATCAAATTTCACAAAATGAAAATCGAAGATTTTTAAAACTAATGTGTTCTTCTAAAGCATTATTTATTAAACTTAAAATAACTAAAGTGTTTAAAAGCTTTTGTGTCTTTTGTGGTTAAAATATCTTCGTATAAAGTTAATGAGAAAAGAAAACCCTCGCAATTTATAATCATTATAAATATCAATCTAAGTTACTGATTTTACTCATGCATTTTTGAGTAAGCTGTATTTTTGCACCCAAAGAAAAAAGTAAAATGGATTTCAGATATCAGGATCCGTATCCGATTCTAAAGGATGATACGGTATACAAAAAATTAACTTCAGACTATGTAAAAGTTGAAAAATTAGGAGACAGAGAAATTTTAACCATTGATCCGAAAGGTCTTGAGCTTTTAGCAGAGGAAGCAATGGCAGACGTTTCTTTCATGCTCCGTTCTTCCCACCTTGAAAGTTTAAAAAGAATTATCGACGATCCTGAAGCGACGGACAACGACAGATTTGTGGCTTATAATTTATTACAGAATGCAGCGGTTGCTGTGGAAGGAGCTTTACCTTCGTGTCAGGATACCGGAACTGCAATTGTGATGGGTAAAAAAGGAGAAAACGTTTACACAGGCGTAGATGACGGAGAATATTTAAGCAAAGGAATCTACAATACTTACCAAAAAAGAAATTTAAGATATTCTCAGGTGGTTCCTTTAACGATGTTTGATGAGAAAAATTCAGGTTCCAATCTTCCGGCGCAGATTGATATTTACGCTAAAAAAGGAGATTATTACGAGTTTTTATTTTTAACGAAAGGAGGAGGTTCGGCAAACAAGACCTTTTTGTATCAAAAAACAAAATCTTTACTGAACGAAAAATCTCTGGAAGAATTCATTAAAGAGAAAATTTCAGATTTAGGAACGGCTGCTTGTCCGCCTTATCATTTGGCTTTGGTAATTGGTGGAACTTCCGCGGAAGCCAATTTGGCGGCTGTTAAAAAAGCATCAGCAAAATATTACGACAATCTTCCGACCGAAGGAAATGAAGCAGGACAGGCTTTCAGAGACTTGGAGTGGGAAGCGAAAGTTCAGAAAATCTGTCAGGAAAGTGCTATCGGAGCACAGTTTGGCGGAAAATATTTAACACACGATGTGAGAGTAATCAGATTACCGCGTCACGCCGCTTCCTGTCCGGTTGGAATGGGAGTTTCCTGTTCAGCAGACCGAAATATCAAAGGAAAAATTACAAAAGACGGAATTTTCTTAGAGCAGTTGGAGCAGGATCCGAAGAGATTTTTACCGGCAACACCGCCACATCTGGAAGAAGCAGTAGAAATCAACCTGAATCAGCCGATGTCTGATATTTTAGCAGAACTTTCAAAATATCCGATCAAAACAAGACTGAAGCTGAACGGTACTTTAATTGTAGCCAGAGATATTGCCCACGCAAAAATCAAAGAATTACTGGATGCAGGACAGCCAATGCCTGAATACTTCAAAAATCACCCGATTTATTACGCGGGACCAGCAAAAACTCCGGAAGGAATGGCTTCAGGAAGTTTCGGACCGACTACGGCGGGAAGAATGGATGTTTATGTAGATGAATTCCAGAGCCACGGCGGAAGTATGATTATGCTCGCAAAAGGAAACAGAACAAAAGACGTTACCAATGCCTGCAACAAATACGGAGGTTTTTATTTAGGTTCCATCGGAGGTCCGGCTGCAATTCTGGCTAAAGACAATATTCTTTCTGTTGAGGTGGTAGATTTTCTGGAATTAGGAATGGAAGCCGTAAGAAAAATTGAAGTGAAAGATTTCCCTGCGTTCATCATTACGGATGATAAAGGCAATGATTTCTTTGCAGATCTTGCGCATTAATTAGTTTAAAATCAAAATAAATAATAAAATAGGACGTATATCTTTTGTATAAAAAAATAAAAAGTCCTATTTTTGCCTAAAATCTTTAAGAAAATGATAACGATTTTATCAGCATTTTGGCCGTTTTACCAGTTCCTTTGGACAATTTTCTTCATTACAATGTTCCTTGTAGGATTTTGGTGTATCTTTATGTTCTTCGGGTTGGTAATTCCAATGTGGTTGACAGAAGGTTTGAAAGAATATTTCGGAAAAATTAAACCTTTCAATCCGGAAGATATCAGAAGCAAGCAGCTAAACGAGCAGGAGGGAGTAGAAGTAATCTACAGCAATCCTAAAGGAAACGGACCTTTCTTGCACGATAGTCACGGACACGGACATCATTAATTGATTGTCATTGTTTTCTCACCTGAATTCTGAGAAAGCAATATCAAAGCAAAACAACATATATAAACCACTTATCTTGATAAGTGGTTTTTTTTATTTCTATCATTCAAACAGTTAAGTGTTATTCAAAGCATATTATTTAATATGTGCAAAGTTTTGTTTTTCAACAAAAGTTGATTTTTTTTTCGAAAAATAATTTACTTTAGTATTGAATTAACCTTAAAAGGATGAATTATATGAAAAAATTCTATTCCGGTATATTGTTGTTTATCTTAGCCAATGTCTTTGGTCAGATAAGCTATACAATTACCCCTAATCCGTTTAATGAAACGGATGCAATAACATTAACCGTGCCCGGAAATCAGATCGATGAATCGGCGTGGGGAGTTTCAAACAATGCCATTTATATCTGGACGTGGTCTTTAGATACGAACTATCAGAATAGTCAGGACTGCCCTACGAACGGAAGCTGGAATAATTCCAATGAATCTAATCGATTAAATTATAATGCTGCTACAGACACTTATTCCTTATCTTTTACACCGACAACTTTTTATGCAAGAACAGGCATCGGAAGATTCGGTTTTTTGCTGAAAGATAAAACCGGTGCGCATCAGACAACTCCGGATATTTTTGTCAACGTAGGAATTCTGAATTTAACCATGACAAATCCTGCTACAAACAGCTTAACGTCTGTTCCGACGGGGAATTTCATTAACATCACGGCTACCACCAATGTGAATGCAACTTTTCAGCTTAAAGCCAACGGGACTGTTGTAAATTCTACTTCTGCGGCTTCAACTTCGTATTCTTACAATTACACGGTAACTGGTGATGCCAATATGGAATTGATCGCAACGCAGGGAGTGAATTCAAAGAGTTCTACCTTTATTCTTCAGGTTCCGAGAAATGTGATTTCTGAAGCAATTCCTTCATGGATAAGACAGGGGATCAATTATCATCCGACAGATAACGCAAAAGTAGGATTGGCTTTGTATGCTCCGTCTAAAAATTTCGTTCATGTGATCGGAAGTTTTAATAACTGGGCAGTGAATGATGCTTATTTAATGAAAAGAGATACTGCAAATCCCGATTTATACTGGATTGAGCTAAGCGGATTAACGCCTCAGCAATTGTATACTTTCCAGTACAGAACCAATGATTTAAGAAAAGTGGCAGATCCTTACTCTCCACAGATTCTTTCTTCTTATGACGATCAGTACATTTCTTCTACGACTTATCCGAATTTACCGGCGTTTCCTGCCGGGCAGGGTTTTGAAGTTTCAATGTTTAAAACAGGGCAGACTCCATATAACTGGCAGGTTACAAACTTTCAGCGTCCGGCAAAAGAAAATCTTGTGGTGTATGAATTGCTGTTAAGAGACTTTACACAGGAAAAAAACTGGCAGTCTTTAATTAATAAGATTTCATACCTGAAAAATCTGAATATTAATGCGATCGAATTGCTTCCTATCATGGAATTCGAAGGAAATCTTTCATGGGGATACAATACTTCTTTCCATTATGCATTAGACAAAGCATACGGAACACCGGAAAAGTTCAAAGAATTTGTAGATCTGTGTCATCAGAACGGAATTGCTGTAATTCTGGATATTGCTTTCAATCATGCAACAGGTCGTTCTCCGCTCGCAAGACTTTGGAATGTTGATCCGGATGGAGACGGTTACGGAGATATTGCAGCCAATAATCCTTACTTCAATCAGGTTCCTAAACATTCTTATAATGTATTCAATGATTTTAACCATACAAGTCCTTCAACGAAATATTACGTTGAAAGATGCCTTCAGCAATGGTTAACGGAATATCATGTAGATGGTTTCCGTTGGGATTTAACAAAAGGATTTACACAAAGCTGTTCTGAAAACGACGAAACCTGTACAAACGCTTATCAGCAGGACAGAGTTGATATCCTGAAATATTATGCAGACAAGCAATGGGCTCTTGATCCGAATTCTTACATGATTTTTGAACATTTGGGAACCGATGCCGAAGAACAGCAGTGGGCAAACTACAGAGTTGCAGAAGGTAAAGGAGTAATGATGTGGAATAACCAGAATGGATCTTATAACCAGAATACAATGGGCTATAAAGAAAACAGTAATTTCGACAGAATGAATCATACGCTGCATGGATTCTCTGAAATGAGAGCGGTAGGTTACGGAGAAAGTCACGATGAAGAAAGGTTAATGTTCAAAAACCTTGCTTACGGGGCGGTAAACGGAAGCTATGATGTTAAAAACCTTAATACAGCTTTAGACAGAATGAAAGCTTTCGGAGCGACGTTCTTCACTATTCCCGGTCCGAAAATGATCTGGCAGTTCGGTGAGCTTGGTTACGAATTCAGCATCAACAGATGTACAAACGGAACCATTAATAACGGTTGCAGAACCGATGAAAAGCCAATTGCGTTTACGTTGGGATATGATACAGATACCAACAGAAAAGCGGTTTATGATACCTGGGCGAAGATTATCAATTTCAGAAATATCTATCCGGTTTTCAAATCAAAAACATATACTGTAGAATCCAATAATCTGGCAAACGATCCGAATGGATTAATTACGAGAATTTACGTTTACGACAACGCAATTACGAACGGAGTGAAAAATGTAGTGGTGTTAGCAAATTACACAACGGCAGCTCAAAGTGTGGTTCCGTATTTTCCGTATGTAGGTCAGTGGCAAAATCTAATGGATAACTCTGTTTCTAATGTAACTTCTACAACAGCTCCGATAACTCTTCAGCCGGGAGAATTCAGAATTTTCGGTAATTATGTGGGAAGTTTATCCACAACAGACGTGAATGCCGAAAATAAGCTTTCTTTACAGATTGCGGATAACCCTGTGAAAAATGGGGTGGCTAAATTAATTTACCACAAAGCGAAGAATGGGGAAGTCTTTATCTACGATATGAGCGGTAAAAAAATGGATTCATTTAAATTGAATAATGAAAACGGAACTTACGAATTAAAAACAAATTATCCTGCAGGAACGTATTTGGTTCATTTAAAATCAGATACAGGAATTTCAATTCAGAAAATGATGGTAAAATAACCTGTGGATAACTTCAAAAGGTTATAATGAGAGATCGCGAAAAGCGGTCTCTTTTTTGTTTATTCATATTTTATCCGCAGTAAAAATAGAGTTTGTTAATACGATACTAACGGCTTTTCAATACTTTATTCACAATTTTTTCCACACTAAAATAGGAGGTTGTCCATATCATATTCATACTTTATCAATAGGTTATTCATATTTTACTCACAATTGAAAAATTATTTATCGACAATTAATTTTTGCATACCAACATGAAATTAATATGTTCCTAATACATAATTCACGCGTTATCCACATCTTATTCACAATTTTGGCAGCTCTGAAAAATTCAAATTCTAAATTGGTTTGCAGATTAAAAATTATTAGTCTACTTTTGCAGTAGATTTATCAAGAAAGGTGGAGGGATTTGGCCCTGAGAAACCTTAGCAACCGACATTTTCTGATGAAAAGGTGCTAATTCCAACCCGATTGGGGGAAGATAAGTGATTCTGTATTCCGTATGAATTCCAGCTTCTTGAAGGTCTTTTTGTTTGTTTCTGCAAACATTTTTAAACTAAATTTTTTAAAGCACTGAAAAGAATGAAGAAGCTCAGCGTAAGCGTATTCCTTTTGGCGGTAGGATTTTTATCGGCACAGGAAAAAGAACAGCAGATAGAAGATGTCGTAATTGTAGGAAACCGAAATGCAAAACGCACAAAACTGGAAACACCGGTTCCGGTAGACATCATCAACATCGAAAAAATACAGCAGTCTTCACCGCAAATTACCGTTCAGGATTTACTGAATTATGTTATCCCGTCTTTCAACTCAGTCCGGCAGTCGGCTTCAGACGGTACAGAACATATCGATCCTGTTACTTTGAGAGGAATGGGACCCGATCAGGTTCTGGTTCTCGTTAACGGAAAAAGAAGACATACTACTTCTTTAGTTAATTATCAGAATACAGTCGGAAACGGCTCTGTAGGAACAGACTTAAGCACCATTCCGGTAATCGCAATCGACAGGATTGAGGTTCTGAGAGACGGCGCGGCGGCACAATACGGTTCTGATGCCATTGCAGGAGTCATCAATATTATTCTTAAAAAGAATCTGGGTGGAACTGCCAGTCTTAATTACGGAATTTCCGGAAGAAATGATGGTGAAACATATCAGGCAGCAGCCAACTACGGAACTTCTTTAGGGAAGAAGGACGGCTATATCAGCTTATCCCTGCAATTAAACCAACGAGGAAAAACAACAAGAACGCAGAATCACAATCTGGATATTTACGGAGACAACTTTGCGTATGATTTTGCTCCGGATTTTGATGCTGCAAAAGCGTTAGATGATCAGAAAATTCTTGCCAATGGTTTAACCCGGGACGATTTTAACTTCCAGATTGGTGATGCAAAAATAAAGCAGGCACAGTTATTTTTTAATTCCGAATATCCTTTGAACGATCAGTTTAAAATATATTCCTTCGGAGGCTTCAGTATCAAAGAAGGACAGGGTTACGGTTTCAGAAGATTGCCGAGTGAAACTTCAAACAATGTGTATTCTATTTATCCGAACGGTTTTCAGCCGACTTTAGGCTCGAAAATCTATGACATTTCTTATGCAGTCGGAGCAAAATATAATAAAGACGACTGGTTTTTTGATCTTAGCAATACATTCGGAAGCAATACATTCAATTATGATGTAAGCAACACCGTCAATACATCTTTAGGAGCCAAGTCACCAACGGATTTTTATGCAGGAGCACACAGTTTTCTTCAGAATACAATTAATCTTGACGTTTCAAAAAACATCAGGAACTTCAATATCGCATTCGGTGGAGAATTCAGGTTTGAGCAGTACGACATCAAAGCAGGAGATCAGGCTTCCTATATGAGATATGATGTTTTCGGAAATCCTGTGACGGCGACTACCAATCCGGATAATATCTCCGGAGCAGGAGGAGCGCAGTCGTTTATTGGATTTTCACCACAAAACGCACTTTCAAAATCCAGACATTCAACTGCGGTTTATGCCGATGTTTCTTATGATCTGGATAAAAAATTAAATGTAGACCTTGCCGGAAGATTCGAAAACTATTCAGATTTTGGAAGTACACTGAACGGAAAATTAGCAGTGAGGTACGAATTCGCAAAAAATTATGCAGTTCGTGCTGCGGTGGGAACAGGCTTTAGAGCACCATCTCTTCAGCAGCAGTATTTTAACAATTCTTATGCAGATATTTCCACCACAGGAAATTCAATTGTTACCAAAGGAATTTTTAACAACGACAGCGAAGCTGCAAAAGCACTTGGCTTCGACAAATTAAAACAGGAAACTTCGGTGAACGGAAGCGTTGGATTTACTTTAAAGCCGGTAAATAAACTTTCTATTACGGTTGACGGATATTTAATTAAAGTAAAAGACCGGATCGTGATTACAAGTAATATTACAGACGACCGACTGGCGGTTTATGGTGTGGAAAGCGGAAGATTTTTTGCCAATGCCGTTGATACGGAAACCAAAGGAGTAGATCTGGTAGTTGCATACGACTGGAAAATAGGAGGAGGCAATTTAAATATCAATCTTGCCGGAAATTATACCGAAACAAAAATTACAGATTTCCATTTCCCGGCTAATCTTCAGACACCGCAGAATGAATTTTTCGGACCCGACCAGATCAATATCATTGAAAGTCTGTCTCCCAAAACCAAAGCTTCTTTAGGATTGAATTACGGAGTCGGAAAATTTAATTTTCTGGTGAGAAATACTTACTTCGGGAAAGTGATCCGCGACGGATATCCGTTTGGAGGAGTTCAGGAATTTAATCCGAAAGTAGTAACCGATGTGAGTGTAGGATATAATTTTACAAAAAATATTAACTTAACCGTCGGAGCCAATAATGTGTTTGATGTCTTTCCGGATCTTCAGATGTATGAAAATTCGTATTTTGGAGTTTTCAAATATGCTCCGGTGCAGATGGGAACTCTCGGAAATTACTTCTTCGGAAGGTTTAATTTTACATTTTAGTTAATGAATTCAACTTCACACCAGATCGGCTGGAAAACCGCAGTGGCAATTGTTGTTTCGAATATGATCGGAACCGGAATTTTCACAACACTCGGTTTTCAGCTTACCGATATTACGAATACCTACAGCATATTCCTCCTTTGGTTCATTGGAGGAATTCTTGCTTTGTTCGGAGCCTTTTGTTACGCCGAATTAGGTTCCCATTTCAAAGGGAACGGCGGAGATTTTATTTATCTGAAAGAAACGTATCATCCGCTTTTAGGGTATCTCGTGAGCTGGATTTCCCTCATCATCGGTTTTTCATCTCCCGTTGCATTGGCAGCTTTGGCGATGTCGAAATACCTTTCTGCTTTCGATGTTTCTTTTGGAAACAGCTTTGCCATCGGAATTATCTTTCTGGTTTCCGTTTTTTTGTCATTCAGCTTACAAGCTTCAAGCAGATTTCATAATTTTTTTACATTGATAAAAATTGCGTTCATCATTGTTCTCATTATCATAGGAATCGGAATTTCAGACTCAGAAACAATTGGAAACAGCCTGAAATTAGATGATTCATGGCAAAAGGAAATCATGCTTCCGGCTTTTGCAACATCTTTGGTTTTTGTAACGTATTCTTACACCGGCTGGAATTCTGCTTCCTACATTGCGGGAGAAATAAAAGATGTTCAGAAAAACCTACCAAAATCACTCATTGTAGGAACTGTTTTCGTAACCGTTTGTTATCTCTTGGTTAATTTTATCATGCTGAAGCATGCTCCGGTAGATCAGTTGGCGGGAAAAGAAGATGTAATGGGAGAAGCTGCCAATAATATGCTGGGAAATACTTTTGGTAAAATAGTTAATATTTTTATTGCTTTACAGTTAGTCGCCACCATCAGCGGTTATTTGTGGGTAGGTTCCCGTTTGACACAGGCTTTTGCAAAAGAAAACAGACTCTGGAAATCTCTATCGGTCGGAAATAGAAAGGGAATTCCTGTCCGTGCCATTTTTGCCCATGCCGTAATTGCAACGCTGATTATTTTAACGGGAAGTTTTAAGGAAATCTTTGTTTATACCGCTTTTATTCTGCAGTTATTTGCCAGTCTGGCAATTTCAACTGTATATTTTATAAAAAAGGAAGATCGGAAAATATTCAAATCCAATCTTTTTTATATGTTTCCGACGGTTTTTTTGTTATTCAGCATCTACATTTTGTATTTCACGTTGATTCATAATCCTAAAGAAAGCATCATCGGATTAGGAATTGTTGCTGTGGGAATTGTTTTGTATTTAATTGATAAAAAATTATCTGTTGATTTAAATTAATCGTAAAACAATCAAAAATTGTTTTTAACCCACAGCTCGCAAGGGTAATTGAATTAGCTTTGAAAAAAAATGTTCGCAAGGGCGTTTCACTCAGCAAATGATAGCAGAATTATATTTTTAAAATCATTTGAGGCACTTTAATTTCAAGAAGTTATTACGTAAGAAATCATTACAATTACGTATTGTTTTTAACGCAGAGTTCGCAAGGATAATTGAATTAGCTTTGAAAAAAAATGTTCGCAAGAGCGTTTCACTCAGCAAATGATAGCAGAATATATTTTTGAGATCATTTGAGGCGATTTAATTTCAACAAGTTATTACGTAATCATTTAAACATTTTTATCACTTGCTGAGTGAAACGCCGTTGCGACCGAAAATAATTACAAACATTTAAAAGAAAAACCCTGCGAACTTTGCGCTTAAAAAAGCGGTTAATTCAAAAACTGTTGCAAACATTGAGTTAAAAAAAGATTCTTCAATACGCATATGCTTCATTCAGGATGACAAACTATTAGTTTTAAAATTGAATTAATAATCCGTATCTTTGCACCCACAAAATTTTCATAATGTCTAAATCATTAATTCCAAAATTAGAAGCTATAAAACAAAGATATAATGAGGTGGCAGACCTTATTATACAGCCTGATGTTATTTCAGACCAAAAAAGATATTCTTCTTTGAACAAAGAATATAGCGATTTGGGGAAAATTGTAAAAGTTTACGATCAATATAAAGGAGCGTTGGATACGATTGAAGAATCCGACGAAATTATTGCCGACGGATCTGATAAAGATTTCGTGGAACTGGCAAAAATCGAAAAAAACGAAGCGCTGGAAAAAATTCCGGGACTGGAGGAAGAATTAAAAGTTTTATTAATTCCTAAAGATCCTGCTGATGACAAAAACGTTATCGTGGAACTTCGTGCCGGAACTGGAGGTGATGAAGCAGCCATCTTCGTGGAAGATATTTACAGAATGTATTCCATGTACTTCAAAACGAAAGGATGGAGACATGAGGTTACAGATTCCAACGAAGCGGCTAAAGGGTACAAAGAACTCATCATGAAAGTGGAAGGAGAAGGTGTATACGGAATCATGAAATTCGAATCTGGAGTTCACCGTGTACAGCGTGTTCCTGAAACAGAATCTCAGGGACGAGTTCACACTTCTGCCATTACCATTGCAGTTCTTCCGGAAGCCGAAGAAGTGGATGTGGAAATTAATCCGGCAGATATCGAAATGCAGACTTCGCGTTCCGGTGGAGCAGGAGGGCAGAACGTTAACAAGGTGGAAACTAAAGTTCAGCTTACGCACAAACCTTCAGGATTGGTGGTGGTTTGTCAGCAGGCTCGTTCGCAGTTAGCCAACCGTGAATTGGCGATGGAAATGCTTCGTGCAAAATTGTACGACATCAAATTGCAGGAAGTTCAGGGAGATATTGCAGCACAGAGAAAGACAATGGTTTCTACGGGAGACCGTTCTGCAAAGATCAAAACATACAATTATCCTCAGGGAAGAGTTACAGATCACAGAATCAACAAATCCATGTATAACTTAGATGCATACATGAACGGAGATATTTCCGAAATGATCGATGCCGTTATCATGGCAGAAAACGCCGAAAAAATGAAAGGCGAAGAAGAAAGTTTATAAAATCTTTACCATAAAATCTTTTGTAAGTCTCCGGAGTATTTCCGGAGACTTTTATTTTGAGCTTAATTCATTGTTTGAATTATGTGGTGTTTAAATGTTTTTAAATCAATTGATTATGTTGTTTTGTAAATGCTTGTTTAAAAATAATTTTAAAAAAAAGGGTTTCATGGTATAATTAATGTATTTTTACGTCAACTCTTGATCATTCAGGAGTTTTTTTATACACTAAAATTGAAAAATGTACCGTACTTATGAAAAAACTTCACATTGCCTTTCTGGCAATACTTCTCTTTTGCTTTCAAAGCTTAAAATCCCAAAATATTCTAAAGCCTGAAAGTGTTTTTAATCTTTACTTTAATTCTTTCGTTAAATATGATGATGAATCTGTAAAAGAACTCAACAGTTATCTTATTAATTTTCTGGGAAAAGAAAGTACCCACAAAATGAAACTTAAAGACACCTACAACGAAAAGATTGATGATTATACCCAACTTTTTCTTTCCGGTCTTTCTGTAAATGTGGCATCTGCGTGCTCCGTTGAAGTTAAAAATTATTTCAGCGCTTTAATGCAGAATTTTGCCGAGGCGAAATACAGGATAAAAGAAATTAAAACCATAAATGATGAAAGATTTAAAGGAAACGGATTCTCTGAAGTTACATACGAAGCAAGTTTTAAAGTGCCTTCTCATAATCTGATGCTTAATATCGGAGATATTAAAAAAATAGGTGCAGGAGAAATGAAGAAATACCTTATTGATGTTACCAATCAGTTAAAAAAAGCAGACAAAATCGTTTCCACAGAACAGAAATTCAACCTTTATCAGATTAAGGTTGATGACGCCATTTACTACTGGAACGGAGGTCCACAGGAATTAAACTGGAAGCTAAATGAATTTTATCTGAGAAATTTCAATTAAAAATTAAGGCTGTTTTAGGACAGCTTTTTTTATTTAAAACAGATTCCTTATTTTTGGGGAAATAGCTTAATATGAAAATCACACCCATTTTATTAACAGCCGGAGTTCTTTTTTCGGCAACATTTTATTCACAAAAAATGAATTATCCAAAAGCAGTTAAAGGAACACAAACCGATACCTATTTCGGAACTGCCGTTGCAGATCTGTACCGGGATTTGGAGAATGATTCTGAAGCCACCAGAAAGTGGGTAGATGATGAGGTAAAACACAGTCAGGATTATCTTTCTAAAATTCCTTTCAGAGACGAAATCAAGAATCAGTTGAGAGACATCTGGAATTATGAAAAGATTTCGGCACCTTTCAAAGAAGGAGAATATACGTATTATTATAAAAATGACGGATTGCAGGCGCAGTCGGTTTTATACAGAACCAACAACAAAACAAAAGCAACCGAAGTTTTTCTGGATCCGAATAAATTTTCAGAAAAAGGAACCACTTCACTTTCACAGCTTTCTTTCAACAAAAAAGGAAATTTGGCTGCGTATTCTATTTCGGAAGGAGGAAGCGATTGGAACAAAATCATCATCATCGATGCTGTAACAAAAAAACAGATTGATGAAACCCTTGTTGATGTAAAATTCAGCGGAATTTCATGGCAGGGTGATGAAGGTTTCTATTATTCAAGCTATGACAAACCAAAAGAAGGAACCGTACTTTCCGGAATGACAGACAAGCACAAAGTGTATTTTCATAAACTGGGAACCAAACAATCCGATGATCAGTTGATTTTTGGCGGAGAAAAAACACCGAGAAGATATTTAGGAGCGGGAGTTTCCGAAGATCAAAGATATCTGATTATTTCTGCAGCCAACGCAACCAACGGAAATGAACTGTATATAAAGGATCTGAAGAACGGCGGCGATTTTGTTCAGATTAATAAAGGTTTTGATATCAATGTGAGCATTGTTGATACGCAGGGTGATGATCTGTATATTTTTACGGATAAAGATGCTCCGAATATGCGTCTGGTAAAAACTTCCATCAAAAATCCGGCTCCCGAAACATGGAAAGATGTTATTCCTCAGACCGAAAATGTTTTAGGAATTACAACAGGAGGAGGATATTTCTTCGCAACTTACATGATTGATGCCATTGATCAGGTAAAACAATATGACAGAACCGGAAAACTGATCCGTGAAATTTCCCTTCCCGGAAAAGGGAACGTTTCCGGATTCGGAGGCAAGGAAACTGAAAAAGAACTGTACTTCTCTTTTACGAATTACATCACTCCCGGAACAACGTATAAATTTAACGCAGATTCAGGGAAATCGGAAGTGTATCAGAAGCCAAAAGTGAAATTCAATCCCGAAGATTATATTTCTGAACAGGTTTTCTACACTTCAAAAGACGGAACAAAAATTCCGATGATGATCAATTACAAAAAAGGAACAAAGCTTAACGGTAAAAATCCTACGATTCTTTATTCCTATGGAGGATTCAACATCAGCTTACAGCCCGCTTTCTCTGTTGTAAATGCAATCTGGATGGAAAACGGCGGAATCTATGCCGTTCCGAACATTCGTGGTGGCGGAGAATACGGTAAAAAATGGCACGATGCAGGAACAAAAATGCAGAAGAAGAATGTTTTTGAAGATTTCATCGCAGCAGGAGAATATTTACAGAGCAAAGGCTATACTTCCAAACAATTCATGGCGCTTTCAGGAAGATCAAATGGTGGTTTGCTAGTAGGAGCTACCATGACGATGCGTCCTGATTTAGCTAAAGTAGCGTTTCCCGGAGTGGGCGTTCTGGATATGTTGAGGTATAATAAATTTACCGCAGGAGCAGGCTGGTCTTACGATTACGGAACTGCGGAAGACAACAAAGAAATGTTTGACTATTTAAAATCTTATTCTCCGGTTCATAATGTAAAAGCAGGAACCTGTTATCCTTCAACCATGATTATCACCAGTGATCACGACGACAGAGTGGTTCCGGCGCATTCATTTAAATTTGGTGCAGAATTACAGGAAAAGCAGGCTTGTAACAATCCGATTTTACTGAGAATTGAGAAAAACGCAGGTCACGGAGCCGGAAGATCTACGGAACAGGTGATCGGAGAAAATGCAGATCTGATTTCTTTTGCGTTGTATGAAATGGGGATTAAAAACCTGAAAAAATAATCAAAATGTTAAAAATGGCTGATATATTAAATGTTAGCCATTTTTTTTGTAATTTTCCATTCAAGTTATATTTGTTTAGAATATTTAAAAATATTAATTGGCTATTATGAAAAAAAGAATTTTACTGGTTTGTGCATTAGCGGGTATGGCTACCTCTGCTTATGCACAAAGATGGGAGCCATCTTCTCAGAAAGTTTCTGAAATTAGAAAAGAAGTTGAAGTGAAGTATGCTTACAAAGTAGACTTACCAACACTTAGAAACCTTTTGAAAGATGCTGTTGAGACAGGAAATGGAGCAAAACCTGTTATTATTTCTTTACCGACTGTAGAGGGTAAAGTTGAAAAGTTTGCGGTATATAGCAATCCTGTTATGGAAAAATCCATGGCAGATACCTACGGGCTTGGATCTTACGTAGGTGTAGGAGTGGATGATCCTTCAAAATATCTTAGATTCAGTACATCGCCTACTGAAATCCAGACAATGATTATTAAAGATGGTGTATTTCAGTTTATAGAACCTATTACTAAGGATAAAAAAACATACGGCGTTTTTTATAAGTCCAAGAGAACACAGAGCGACCAAGGGTTTGAATGTGGTACAGAAGAAAAAAACATCAAGGATATTAAATCTCTTTTAGAAAACGGAAAAAAAAATCTTTCTAGTGTAGGAATTACAAACAGACCTTCTATTACAAAATACAGAACGTATCGTTTGGCGCTTTCTACAACGGGAGAATATACAAAACTGTTTGATCCTTCAGGAGGAATTACAAATACAGTAACCCAAATGAATGCAACAATGACCCGTGTGAATGGTGTTTTCGAAAAAGAATTTGGTATAAAATTACTTATTCAGAATTTACCGGGAATTATTTATACAGATCCAACGACAGATCCATATACGGGTAATCTGAACTTAAACTTACAGCAAACCTTAACTTCTCAGGTTGGGAATGCCAATTATGACATCGGTCACGTTTTCAATGCTGCCGGAGGAAATGGTAATGCAGGATGTATCGGATGTATCTGTACAGATCCGGCAACAACTACTACTTTAGCAAAAGGATCAGCATTCACTCAAAATACAAATCCTGTAGGAGATACATTTGATATAGATTATGTAGCCCACGAAATGGGACATCAGCTTGGAGGAAACCATACGTTTTCTAATATTACAGAAGGAACGGCTGTAAATGTTGAACCCGGAGGAGGAACAACTATTATGGCATATGCGGGAATTACTCCAGATAACGTTCAATTGAATTCTGATGCGTATTTTCACTATTCATCAATTGATCAGATTCTAACAAATCTTGATAGCAAAAGTGCTTGTGGTACAGAACAGACGATTACCACAAACACAGCTCCTTCTATTGCTCCTCTTACAGCTTACACCATTCCTAAGGGAACAGCTTATTATTTGGAAGCTTCAGCTACTGATGCACAGAATGATGTGTTTAAATACAATTGGGAGCAGTATGATACTGTAGGAACAACCAATTCTATTTCCGGAGACAGCGGATGGGGATTCAATCCGGTGGGAGCATTAACAAGATCATACTTTGGAACAACCAGCGGAAGAAGATATTTCCCTAAATTATCTACTGTAATGGCAGGTAATTTAATTAATAAAACTGATTGGGAAACAGTATCTTATATTCCCCGAGTTTTAAAGTACGCAGTGACTGTAAGAGACGAAAACCCGGTAAGACCAATGGTTTCTTCTTCAGAAACAACAGTTACAGTGGGTAACGACGGGCCATTTAAATTTAATGGAATCACCGACGCGACAGTACTTTACAACAATGCTTCAAATACAATCTTATGGGATGCGGTAAATACAAATGCTGCACCATATAATGTATCAAATGTAAAGATTGATTATACAACGGATAATGGAACTACATGGACAGATTTGGTTGCATCAACACCAAATACCGGAAGTTATACAGGGCAAATGCCTGCAAGTTTAACTGGTGCTGTTAAATTAAGAATTTCTGCAATTGGGAATGTATTCTATGCGGTTTCTCCACAGATTACAGTAGCGGCTGCGCCGACTTCTACTACAAATGCGCCTACAGGTCTGAAAACAAGAGATCTTGATGTACTGAGAACATCGGCTATTGTAGGATGGAATGCAGTACCCGGAGCAACGTATTCAGTAAATTACAGAAAAGTAGGGGATACAAACTGGACGACGGCTTCAAGCAGTGTTAGTTCAATTTCTTTAACGGGACTTGAGGATGAAACCAGCTATGAAGTAAGAGTTGCTGCAGTGGTAAATACTGTTCCCGGAACTTTCTCAGGAGTTTATACTTTCAAAACAAAAGGTCTTAGAACGGGATATGATTATTGTGTACTGAACAGTCCGCTTCCTTACTTTGGAGCAATAGGACGTGTTCAGTTGGCGAATGTTAATTATGTAGATGCTACTTTCAGATCTTATAAAGATATTACTGAGGTTCCTGCCAATGTAATTAATCTTGTGAAAGGAACAGCATATTCTGTAGCAGTATATGGTTTGTCTACTTCAGATTATGTTAGTAATCCGATGGGACTAAATGTCTGGATCGATTATAACAGAAATGGTGTATTCGAAGCTTCAGAAAAAGTTCTTTCAAACAGTGGTACGCCTAATGCTGCTTCCGGTGTAAGAGCGGTTTCTGCTAGCTTTACAGTTCCTACAACTGCTTATTCAGGAGATAAAACGACTTTAATGAGAGTTGCGGGTAATTTTAATACTCCTCTTACTTCAGCTTGTGGTTCTGTAAGTCCTGCAGGAGGAACAATGGACTTCAGAGTGAAGATTACAGATACAGTTCTTGCTACGGATGAAGTTAAAAATAATGCAGAATCCGATATCTCTATATATCCGAATCCGGCAGAAGACTTTGTTGGGGTGAAGAATATCAAAGGTAAAGCAGATTATAAAATCTACAGTGCCGATGGAAGACTGGTACTTCAGGGAGATCTTAGCAATCAGATTATTAATGTATCCACTTTAGTAAAAGGGGTATATGTAATTGCGATTAAAAATGGGGAGAAATCTTACAGCACTAAGTTAATCAAGAAGTAATATTCTTAACATAGATTCAAAATAATCCGGATAAACTTTATCCGGATTATTTTTTTATTCAGCATTCCCGAAAATATAAAACAGGATATTAAATGATAAAGGATTTAATGAAAACCGTACTTCTGTATATCCTAATATGGTTTACAGGTATAAAAATATAACTTACAAGTGCTAAAACACTTCTTTCAGTTGCAAGGATGTAATTTACAGTAGGAAGAATATAACTTACAGACGCGAGAATATAAAATATAGGCGCAAGAATATAACTTACAGGCGCTAAAATATTACTTTCAGTTGCAAGAATGTAATGTACAGTTGAAAGAATATAATGTACAGATATGAAAACCGCCACTGAAGAAGGGAAATGTTTTTCCCCTTCATTAAATCTCAGAAGAAGGTTTTAGCAGTTGTTTGTAGTTTGTACTTATTTCTTTAATTGATATTGAAAAATTACGATTAGTGAGTACATAAAAAGCGATTTTGCAGTTTTGCAGTTTCGCTTTTTTTATTTAAAAAATATTCCCTCAAAAATGTGTAATTTTAGCCATCTATTAAATCTGAAATTATGAGAAGGGCAGTTCAGAATAAAACTCCTCAATTCACTATTACCGAAAAGAAAACAGAAGTCTATCCTTTTGAGAAAGACGGCTTACAGTTAAAATCTTCTTATACGGCAGAAGACGTTAAAAATCAGGAATTAACGCAGACTTCTCCGGGAATTGCACCTTATTTAAGAGGTCCGTATTCTACAATGTATGTTCAGAAACCATGGACGATCCGTCAGTATGCGGGTTTTTCCACGGCAGAAGAATCCAATGCTTTTTACAGAAGAAATCTGGCGGCGGGACAAAAAGGTCTTTCCGTTGCCTTCGATCTGGCGACACACAGAGGATATGATTCCGATCACGCGAGAGTTGTGGGCGATGTTGGAAAAGCGGGAGTAGCGATTGATTCTGTGGAGGATATGAAGATTTTATTCAATGAAATCCCTTTGGATCAGATTTCAGTTTCCATGACGATGAACGGAGCCGTTCTGCCGATTCTTTCCTTCTATATTGTGGCGGCAGAAGAGCAAGGCGTTTCTCAGGATTTGCTTTCAGGAACCATCCAGAATGATATTTTGAAGGAATTCATGGTGAGAAATACCTACATTTATCCGCCTGCACCTTCCATGAAGATCATAGCAGATATTTTCGAATATACTTCTCAGAATATTCCGAAGTTTAATTCCATCTCAATTTCCGGTTATCATATGCAGGAAGCCGGAGCCACTCCGGTTCTGGAAATGGCTTATACACTTGCAGATGGTTTAGAATACGTAAGAACAGGAATAAAAGCAGGAATGAATGTTGATGATTTTGCACCGAGACTCTCATTTTTTTGGGCAATCGGGATGAATCACTTCATGGAAATTGCCAAAATGAGGGCAGCAAGATATATCTGGGCTGAATTATTAAAGCAGTTTAACCCTCAGAATCCGAAATCTTTAGCTTTAAGAACCCACTCACAGACTTCAGGCTGGTCTTTAACGGAACAAGAACCTTTCAATAATATTACCAGAACCGCGATTGAAGCATTATCTTCAGCGTTGGGCGGAACACAGTCTCTTCATACCAATGCTTTGGACGAAGCGATTGCACTTCCTACAGATTATTCAGCAAAAATTGCAAGAAATACACAGATTATTCTTCAGCAGGAAAGCGGAATCTGCGATGTCGTAGATCCGATGGGCGGAAGTAATTTAGTGGAAAGTCTTACGCAGCAGATGATTGAAGAAGCGATGAAATACATCGATGAGGTAGAGCAGGAAGGCGGAATGACGAAAGCCATTGAAGCAGGAATTCCAAAGATGAGGATTGAAGAAGCGGCAGCAAGAAAACAGGCAAAAATTGACAGTGGGGAAGAATTTATCATCGGTGTTAATTCTTTCAGATCAGAATTAAAGCAGGATGCCATTGAAATTTTAGACATCGACAATACGGAAGTCCGCAGAAAGCAGATCGAAAGATTAAATAAAATAAAGGCAGAAAGAAATTCCGAAGCGGTGCATCAGATTTTAGATGAAATCCGTGAAAGTGCCAAATCTGGAAAAGGAAATCTTTTAGCCTTATGTATTGAAGCCGCAAGAAGAAGAGTAACGCTGGGCGAAATGAGCGATGCGATGGAAGAAAGCTTCGGAAGATACAAAGCCAACATCAGAACAATTTCAGGAGTTTACGCCATGAATGCAGGGAAAAACGAATATTTTGAAAAAGCCTTACATCTTACTCAGAAATTTGAGGAGGAAGAAGGACGCCGCCCACGATTAATGGTCGCCAAAATGGGACAGGACGGGCACGACAGAGGAGCAAAAGTAGTCGCAACCGCATTTGCAGATATGGGATTCGATGTTGATGTAGCACCATTATTCCAGACTCCGGAAGAAGTAGCAAAACAGGCGGTAGAAAATGACATTCATATTTTAGGAGTTTCTTCTTTGGCGGCAGGTCATAAAACTTTGGTTCCGCAGGTGGTTGAAGAACTTAAAAAACTCGGAGCAGACGATATTACCATTGTTGTAGGAGGGGTAATTCCTCAGCAGGATTACGAATTTCTCTATGCAAACGGTGCCGATTTCATATTTGGTCCGGGAACCAACCTTCCAAAGTGCGCAGTAGATATTCTGGATAAATTTTTAAATTAAATTAATCTTTTCACCAGATAAGTTGCACAGCTTTTGTACTGTACTCCATAATCAAAACAAAATATTATGGCTTATACAGTAGTTTCCGTATTTCCTGTAACGGTAGATACAGAAGAAATTAAAAAAGATTTAAAAGAAAACGGCTTTGATGAAGCAAATATCATTATTTCCAGATCAAACCTTGAAAGCGGACTGTCAACCGACAATTATCAGGAAGATGAGCAGACCAAAGGATTTTTTGAATATACCTTTGCGCATGACAATGATATGCTTGATGCGTACAGAAAACACAGTATTGGAAAAAATAATGTTATCGTTTATGCCGATAATCTGGAACAGGCGGTTTCCGCAAATTCAGTGCTGAATAAGAACGGAGCTTTGCAGGTATACAGAAAACCAGCGGAAGAAAAAACAGATATTCCTGAAGGAATGACGGAAGAAGAGTATAACGGAATTATAGCAAAAGCAAGACACAATATTTACTTCTTAGGATCAGAAAGAGTTTACCATTCCAATATCATCAAAGGAATGGACGATCCGATGGATGATCTGGGATCTAAAGATTAAATATAAAAATTAAAAAATAAGATAGGCTGCTTCAGAAATGAGGCAGCCTATTTTGCTAAATATTATATGAAAAAAAACAATTAGGGTAGCAAAACTTTATCAATTGCATGGATAATTCCGTTGCTGCATTGTACGTCGGTTACAATAATATTAGAAACTCTGTTGTTGTTATCTGTGATCTTAGCACCGCCTGTTGTGGTAATTTTAAAACTTCCACCCTGGAAAGTTGGAACCATCATATTGTTTGTAAGATTATTAGATCCTACATTAGCTCCGGTAACGACGTGATATTTCAAGGTATTTTCCAAAGTCGTTTTTGGAATGGCTGCAAGATTAGCCGCTCCAATTTCAGTAAGAAGAGAAGAGAAAGCACTGTTGGTAGGCGCAAAAACCGTAAACGGAGAATTGGCAGTTCCGCTTAAAATTCCAACAAAATTAGGCATATCACTTCTTGTAAGAGCAGAAACCAAAGACGTAAACTGAGGATTTGCCGTTGCATGAGTAACAATAGTTGGCAAACCGATAACCGCATCTACTTTGTGAATAACTCCGTTGTTGGCATCAATGTCTGTGGCAACAACATTCGATACCCCATTAATTTTTACACCGCCATTCGTATTGATAAACATACTGATCGGTCTTGTGGAAGAAGCAGATCCCATAGCAAGAGTAGAAACATAGCCGGTAGAAATTGCTGCAGCTTTTACTTCAGAATTCAGAACGTGATTCATCAGCAGAGTTTTCAGAGCATCTGTAGGAACATCATTAAGACTTGCATATCCGTTTGCTTGCAAAAAAGTTGCAAAAGCGGCATTTGTTGGGGCGAATAGTGTAAAAGTTCCGCTTTGGTTTAGAGTAGCAGAAAGACCTGCTTTGTCAATGGCAGCTTTTAAACTGCTTAAGTTACTGTCTGAAGAAACCAGTTCATAAGTTGTTTTCTCAGTCATCATGTTGTCGTCATTGTCATCGCAGGAGATAATACTAAGCATAGCAACTCCTGAAAAGAGTAGAGGTTTAATGAAATTTCTCATAATATTATTTGTTAAGATGTAAAATCTTATAGGCAAATATTATACCTTTTTATTTATTTTAGTAAAATAAATTTACTTTTTTATCAGTTTATCTTTTAGATCATAAAAAGAGATAGGTGAAAAAAGGAGTTTCGATTAAAAAAGAATTACAGATTTAATAAAAAAACTAAAAAATAATTTTGATATTCAGAAAAATTTATATATTTGCAATGTAAAATAAAGTTTAACCATTTAAAAACAACGAAGCAATGTTCATATCCAATCAGCTTTCAACAGTAGGATTGCCTTTTGCAAAGGCGAGGCTTCGTGGTTTGGTACACTCTTAGAATAACAGTACAATGAAATATCAAAACCCGAAGTCGTAGAGATTTCGGGTTTTTTATTGCGCAATATTTCAAACTTAAAACAGTTTCCCCGAAAATCTTTTTTTAGAAATTAGGATTTTTTCAGATAGCAGATCATTTTTTATCTGAAGCTATTTCCAGCTTTCCGCTGTATCTTTTTTATTACGACCGGAGCGAAGCGCAGGTCGCAACAAAAAAGGATGCCGCTGCAATCTGGGCTAAAAAAAGGATCCGTATCATCATTTCATCGTAAGAAAAATCTTACCGAGGAATGGTAAAAGTAAATTCAACTATAGGTTTAGTTGGAGATGGTTTAATGCAAAAAATGGTTCAGAAATTCTGAAATCCGGCAAACAAATGGAAAAAGATCATCTTCTGTATTCTCGAATAAGAAGTCTGAGAAGCAGAAAAAGAATTATAAGAAAAGATGTAGAAAAACAAATACTTAAAAAATATAAACGTCATAAAGAAGTCTGGAAATTAAGAAGGAATACTCCGCTCATTCCGCTGGAAAAACCTTATCAGAAAGGATTTGTAAGATTCTTTGTTGTAAGAGATGATGTAAAACGTTCTAAAGACGGCGATTTTTTCGAAAATCTTTTAAAGAAAATCAATACGGAAATGTACTCCGACACCCGAAAATTTCTAAAAAAGAAAAGAAAATTCGGACGAAGAATTTACGTGGAAAAAGAACAGAAAACCGCAAACGTTCTTCCCTGGGAATGGAACAATCCGAAATTTGGTTTAACGGAACGCGAAAGGCAGTATTTTGTAAAAAGAGAATATTACGCTCATAATAATAGACTGATTAAAGAATATTATGAATTCATTGAGCCGTGGAGATTTGTATTGAGAGTAAAACCGAATATCATTACCCACTATAAACCTTTAGATGAGGATTTAGAAAGAGAATATAATGCATTAGACTCCTATTTAAATCAGCACAAAGTAATAGGAATTATTCAAAAAACCATTTATGGGAAACCCAATAAATGGAGGGATAAATACAAAAGGAAAACTAACGTGAGAAAATATTTTAATTATAGGATCTCCGCAGAAGAGCTTGCAGAAATATTTACAGACGGAGAATTTTAATTTTTCAGATCAATCATTAAACAACAAAAAGTAAGCATGACCTGGAAAGTTGCAGAAAGAAAAATAGGAAAAGCAGGAAATATAAAACAGCAGCAGAAAAGACAGCAGGATTGGAACCATAAATATGGCGAAAACTGGCAGATCGGATATTTTATAAACAATGAATTTGTAGCACAGGAAGATGCTTTGGAAACCATCTATTACAAAAGTTATGAAGAACATTTTGAAAATCATCCGAATGATTTACAGGAGCTTATTCATACAGCCAAAGCTTTACGGAATCCACATGCAGAAATGACGGGAGGAACAGATTTACAGCTTCCTGCAATTTATAAATATTTAAAAAACAAAAATCTTACGCTTTTGGGCAACGAGATGGTAGACATAGGAACCTATGGAAGCAGATCACACAAACTCAGTGTAAGACTTAGTCCTCTTACCATTAAAGTAACAGGAAATCCCAATATGACCTTAGAAAAATTCTGGCAGGATAAGAAATGCCTTGTCATTTGGGAAGACAATTAAAACAAAAACAATGGGAAATTTAAAACTTAAAGGAAAAGATATATTAAAATTAGGCTATCCAAACAACCAGAGTGTGAACATCGCTTTGGAAGTGATGAAAAGGAACTTTGCCACAAAAAACATCCATCACGTAAAATCTATTCTAAAAGATATTCTGGTGAATCCCGAAAACTTTGAAAAAGATTTAACCTTCGGACAGATTGCGGAAGCTTTGCTTTCATCCAAGAAAACCGAGAAAAGAATGCTCAATACACATCGGGCGACATTCAATATTTTCGGAAACAATATTTCAGATGAAGCAAAAAATCAGCTGTACACAGCATTGAAACTGCCTATTTCAACACAGGGAGCTTTAATGCCCGATGCGCACAGCGGGTACGGACTTCCGATCGGAGGCGTTCTCGCGGTAGAAAATGCCGTAATTCCTTACGGAGTCGGGATGGATATTGGCTGCAGAATGAGCCTCAGCATTTTGGATACGCCCATTTCATATCTTGAAGGAGCAAGAGATAAATACGAAAAAGCGCTTGCTGAACATACCAAATTCGGAATGTACGAAACCCACAAATCTCACGTCGACCACGAGATTTTCGACAGAGATACCTTCGATATGATTCCGGTTTTGAGAAGATTAAAAGGAAAAGCCATCAAACAGATGGGAACTTCCGGCGGCGGAAACCACTTTGTGGAATTCGGAGAAGTGGAAATTACGGAAGAAGATGAACAGATCGGACTTCCAAAAGGAAAATACCTCGGAATCCTTTCACACAGCGGTTCGCGTGGATTGGGAGCAGAAATCGCCCAGTATTATTCCAGAGTTGCAGCAGAACAGTGTCCTTTGCCGAAAGAAGCTCAACAATTTGCATGGCTGGATCTGAATACGCATCTAGGATTAGAATATTGGACCGCAATGAATCTGGCGGGAGATTACGCTTCAGCCTGTCACGATGATATTCACAGAAGACTTGTAAAAGCGGTAGGAGGAAGAGTAAAAGCAAAGATCGAAAACCATCACAATTTTGCATGGAAAGAAATCCATAACGGAAAAGAAGTAATCGTTCACCGAAAAGGAGCAACTCCGGCAAATGAAAACGAATTGGGAATGATCCCCGGTTCCATGACGGCAAAAGGATTCATCGTTCGAGGAAAAGGAAATCCGGATTCTCTGAATTCTGCTTCTCACGGAGCCGGAAGAGCGCATTCAAGAGGCGAATGCAGAAGCCTTTTTACTCAAAATGACATTAAAAAAGAATTAAAATTGAAGAATGTCATCTTAATGGGCGGAAATGCAGAAGAAGCACCAATGGCTTACAAAGACATCAACGAAGTGATGAACGCGCAAAGCGAACTGGTGGATATTCTGGGAACATTCCAACCGAGAATTGTTAGAATGGATAAGTAAAATGGTTGTTAGTTTTTGGTTGATGGTTCTTAGAATTTTTAACGCCATCAACTGACAACCATCAACCGCCAACAAAAAACAAAAAAAATGGGAGCACCACATAATATAAAAAGATACGGTGAAGTCTGGCCGGAATTTAGGATTCAAAGCGGACTCGAAATTTTAGAAAAATTAAAAGATAAAATTATTATTTCAGGAGGTTGGGCGTGGCATTTTATGTCTGAAATCGGGCATACGGAATACAAACACGCGCACGACCATAAGGATATTGATGTCTTTGTGAAAAAAGAAAACGTAGCAGAAGTTGCCATCATCCTACAGCAAGAAGGTTTCCAAAAGGTATGGACAAGGTACGATCATCTTCAGAGCGAAGAGAATTTCCGAAGATATGAGAAAACGGTTGAGCTGGAAAACGGAAAATTCCACAGGATCACAATCGATTTCTTTGAAAGAAATGATCTTGAAACTGTTGAAGCTAACGGATTTACCGTTGTAAAGCCTGAAGTTTTGCTCACGTTCTACAGAAACATTCATTCCAGCGATAAATGTTGGGCAGTTATGGCTGCAAAAGATTTACTGGAGAAAAGGATTGATCCTGTTGGTCATCCGAAATTAAGTGAAATGCCGAAATAGATTGAAATGAAAAAAATATACAAACAGAAACATTTCAGATATTACGAAAACCTTCTCGTAGTCTGTCCGGATTGCGGTGAAGATGCTGTCGTGGAAAATGAACACAATTATAAACAGGCAACTCTGAAGTGCAGACATTGCGATTTACAGAAGAATGCATTAGATCTTGTGGTGTACAAAGCTTTTGTCAATCTTTATTGCCCGATTTGTGCACATCCCATTCGTTATGAGCAAGGCAACTTAAAAGAAAAGCCTAAAATCAGTAATGTAAAATGTGATGCATGTGATTCTCAATTTCAAATTCAGCCAAAAACTGAAAAGTATTTGAATTCTTTTCCCAAAGAAGAAGGTTTAATTCACGATCCTGTTTTCGGTTGTCCGTATTATTTTCAGGCAGATTTTAAAGGGAAATTATTCTGGGCGAGAAACAGAGAGCATCTGTTGGAAATGGAGAATTATGTTTCATCAGATTTAAGAACAAGATTACCTTACAGAATGCGAATGGTAGAAAGATTACCGACATTTATTAAAGAAGCCAAAAACAGAGAGGCAATTTTAAAAATTTTACAAAAATGGAAAAACTCATACAAATAACCTCAGGAAGAGGGCCTTTAGAATGCCAATGGGTAGTTGCAAAAGTTCTGAAGGTCTTTCTCGAAGAGGCAAAAAATAACAATATAGATTATGAAATCATTCACCGTGAAAATGGCGATGAAAACCTCACGTTAAAATCGGTGACTTTGCTTTTACAGTCAAAAAATCTTAATGAATTTTTAAGTACATGGTTAGGAAGCATTTGCTGGATTGGCAAAAGTAGATTCCGGAAATTGCATAAAAGAAGCAATTGGTTTATTGGCGTTTTTGAACTGGAAGGATTGGAGAAAATCAATTTTAATGAAAAAGATATTCAGTTTCAGACAACCAGAAGTCAGGGAAGCGGCGGACAAAACGTAAACAAAGTGAATACCGCAGTTCGGGCAACGCACATTCCGACAGGACAAAGTGTTTTCGTTCAGGATTCGCGTTCACAGTTGGAAAATAAAAAACTTTCGATTGAAAGACTTAAAGCAAAAGTGCTGGAACAGAACATCATTCAGCTTCAAAAAAGAATGCAGGAAACATGGAACAATCATCTGAATGTTCAGCGTGGAAATCCGATCCGTACTTTTTCCGGAATCGATTTCAAAAAGAATTATCAGGAGAAATCTTTCAAAAAACAAAGAAATCAACTGAAAAACGAATTAAAAAACTATAACAATGACCTTAACTAAAAATAAATACTATTTTGAGGCTTTAGACAACTATCCGTACAGTTTGCCGGAGTGTCTCGAAGCATTAAACTATGCGTTGTCTTATGATCCTGAAGACGCAGACAGTCTTTGTCTCATGGGAAGAATATACAGCGAAATGTTATCCGATTATGAAAAGGCAAAGCTGTACTTTGAAGAAGCCATGCAGTGTGACGTAACGAATCTTAATACACCGCAATATTATATTAAATGTCTTCTGGATAATGAAGATTATCACGAAGCAGAAAAACTGATTGATTATTCTTTAAAAATCAAGGGAATTGACAAAGCAACCTTATGGTTTTACAGAGCTTTGCTTTCCGAAAAAAGAGGAAGTTTTGCCAATGCATTGAAATTTCTGGATGAATCTGCAAAATACTGTTTTACAGAATACAGCCTGAATGTGGTGAAAGACCGGAAGAAATTCATCAAATCAAAAATGCCGAAGAAAAAGAAGATGAAAAAAGCGAAGGAGACGAAATAAGTCTCCTTTTTAACATAATATATTTTTTTGACAGCCATTCATAAAAAATCTTAGATTTGCTTAAAATCAATCACATGAATAAAAATATATTTTATATACCACTCTCTGTAGCGGTGATGTTCGCTTACAGCACAGTAAATGCGCAAAATTCTAAATCACTGATTCAGGATTACTATAAAAAAAATGCACAGCTTACTCAGAAAAATAGTTTTGATAATAAGCTCGGATTTATTATTCTTAATGAAGATAATTCCAAAAGTCTTGGAGTAAATATTGTAAATGTACAGCAGACTTACAACGGTCTTCGTGTGTACAATGCTTTAGGTAAAGTTCTGATAAAAGATGAAAAAATAATCTCTGAAAAAAATGATTTCAAAAAAGAGATTGTTATCGGAAATCAGGGAAGTTCAAAAGAAAGAATTCCCGAAGAAACACTGAAGCAAAATTTAAACCTGCAGGAAATATTAAGAACAGAATACCTGCCGGACGTTTATTTCGACAAAAATAATGTATTGGTACTGGCAAAAGAGATTTTTGTTTCAGATAAGAAATCTTCAGATGTATGGCACGTAATTGCAGATGCTTCCACAGGAGAAATACTTACTAAAGACAATCTTACGGTAAGCTGTAATTTTGATCATAGCGAAAGCGGTGAAGAGAATTCTTATTCAGAACCTGTAAAATTTACAACGGAAAGTTCAGATTCTCAGAAAACGACTTCATTATTGGTTCCGTCTAATGCCTCTTATAATGTTTTTCCTCTACCGGTAGAAGCACCAAGTTTCGGATCCCGCTCTGTTGTAAACAATCCTTGGGATCTCACGGCGTCACCAGAAGGATGGCATTCTACAGGTACAGCAAGCTATACCAATACAAGAGGAAATAATGTGTACGCTTACTCCGATCAGGCAAATGCAAATACACCGGGATATTCTCCGGACGGCGGAGCTTCAAGAAATTTTGATTTCACATATGCAGAAGGAAGATACATCAATCCTTTTACGCACAAAGATGCAGCCATTACCAATCTTTTTTATTTAAATAATAAGATTCATGATGTATTTTATAAATTTGGATTCACAGAATCGGCAAGAAATTTTCAAACAAATAATTTTGGAAACGGAGGAATTAGCGGAGATGCAGTAAATGCAGAAGCGTTCGACGGAAGCGGACTGAATAACGCCAATTTCAATTCAGGATACGAAACGGTAATCAGCGGAACAACTTACCTTCTTGCGCCAAGAATGCAGATGTATCTTTGGGCAAGAGCACAGACAAGCGCAGATCCTATTTCACGGTATCAGTATAATTCTCCCTCTACCGTTGCAAGTCGTCCAAAAGTTTTAACAGGTACAGCATCTTTTGGAACTTTGTTGTTTGAAGGTCAGTCTGTAACAGGAGATCTCGCAGTTTCTTCGCCGGCGGATGCATGTACACAACCCGCAGCAGGAAGTCTTACAGGAAAAATTGCTGTTGTAACCAGTACTACCTGCGAATACAGCCTTAAAGTTCTAAACGCTCAGAATGCAGGTGCAGTAGGTGTTATTGTTTACAGACCAAGTACAGATACACCCGCAACAATGGGAGCCGGAACCTATGGAGATCAGGTTACTATCCCTTCAATTAATATGGGGAAAACTGAAGGCGAATTTTTAGTAGCACAGGTTTCCGGAGGAAATACCATCAACGCAACTTTGATTAATGATTTTAACGGATTTAAACATTCAAGTTTAGATAATGGCGTTGTTGTTCATGAATATGGTCATGGAATTTCCAACAGACTGACGGGACAGGGCTACAGTTGTCTGTCTTCCACCAACTCTACCGAACAGATGGGAGAAGGATGGTCAGACTACTTTGCATTGATGCTTACGACCAGACCCGGAGATACATCTTCTCTTGCGAGAGGAATGGGAACCTATGTTGCGGAACAGGCAACAACAGGAAACGGAATCAGACCTGCAAAATATTCACCGGACTTTACAGTAAACGGATATACGTATAACAATACTAATTCTATGACTGGAAATCCTCACTCCATAGGATTTGTATGGTCTTCCATGCTTTGGGATCTTACGTGGAAATATGTAGAGAAATATGGGTATAACAGTGATGTTTTAGCCAATCCGAATTCGGGAAATGCCAGAATTTTACAATTGGTAATGGACGGGCTGAAACTTCAGGCCTGCAGTCCTACATTTATTGACGGAAGAGATGCCATTCTTCAGGCAGATCAGGTTAAAACAGGAGGAGTAGACAAATGTATGATCTGGAAAGCCTTTGCTAAAAGAGGCTTGGGAACAGCAGCTTCTGCCGGAAGCAAAACCGTAGGAACAGATCAGGTAGAAAGTTTTACCTATCCTGCAGAATGTGATATTGTATTGGCAACTCAGGAAGCCGGAAATGCAGAAACTAAATATGTCGTTTTTCCAAATCCTACCTATGATGAATTCTTTGTCGGAAATATTGATAAATCCAAGGAAGATGTTAAGGTAAAACTTTTCGATATGTCAGGAAAATTAGTATTCTCCGATACGCGTGAAAACACTTCCAAAAAGGCATTTTCAACCAGAGGATTACAAAAAGGAGTGTATATGGTAAACATCAGACAGGGTGAAAAAACTCAGTCAGAAAAACTGATTGTTAGATAAATTATTCAATCAAATAATTTTAAGAAGGAAGTCATTTAGGCTTCCTTTTTTCGTACATTTAATAATGGAATTAAAATTCGAACGCAGACCATTATATTTAAGAAACATTTTCAATTGCTTATGGAAACTATGATAAGAGGGAAGCCTTGCTCATAGAATTATCTCATCAGAATTGCAAAGGTTACGGAGAATGTGTGGCGATCGATTATTATAAGATTCATCTTCAAAGCTTTGTGTTAAAATTAAAAGAAATTCAGTCTCAGATTCAAAACTGTAAAATTATTCATCCGGAAGAATTTTTTAAATATTTGTTGAATTTAAATCTGCATCCTTTTTTACTTTCCGCATTAGATTGCGCGTATTGGGATCTTTTCGGTAAACTTGAAAACAAAAGTTTTATTGAATTAAATCATCTTCCGTCAGACAAATTAGTTGAAAGTTCCATTACCATTTCTGTCGGTGAAATCAATCATCAGATTGAAAAAATCGAAAAAAGTTCATGGAATAAATTCAAAGTAAAATGCAAAGGCTTAAATAAAAACAATGTTGAAAAATTATTAAAACTTAACAGATATATAGCTCTTGATTCCAATGCAAGTTTTACGGATGAAGATTGTATCTGGCTTTAGGAAAATGATGAGGTTCAGAAGTTTTCTTATCTGGAACAGCCAAGACCAATTGACAATTATGGAATTTTAGAAAAACAATCTTTTGCAAACTGGATGGCAGATGAAGATTGTCAGAATTTAGAATCATTAGACAAATTAACTCCCTATTATAAAAGCATCAACATCAAATTAATGAAATGTGGCGGATTAACCCCTGCTTTGGAAATGATCAGAAAAGCAAGAGCATTGAATTACAAAATCATGATCGGCTGTATGACGGAATCTACCGTGGGAATTTCCGCAGCCTGTAATTTAACAGGAATGGTAGATTATGCCGATTTGGACGGCGCTAATTTAATTTCAAATGACTATGCGACAGGAAGTTTTGTTAAAAACGGAAAAATTAGTTTATCTTCAAAACCAGGTTTAGGAATTATGATTAAATAAGAGAACGATAAATCGTCAATCCGCTTTGCTTATCAGTTTTTTCTCTCAGTGCTTTCATTTGCTGAGTGAAATGCCATTGCGAACGAAAAATAAACAGATTAGAAATCAAAAAAACTTCACCCTTTTTGTGTTAAAAATATAAAGAAGAACCAAAAACAAAAATAGACTTCAAAAGAAGCCTATTTTTTGTTTGCTGAAATCAGATAATCATAAACCATTTGATGCTGATCTTCCGATAATTTCGCTTTCGGAGCCATTCTGCTTAATGTTTTTATCCAGCCCTGATCGTCGTGTTTTGCAGGATCCGGCAATTTGTGGCACCTGTTGCAGGAATTTTCAAAGATGGTTTTTCCCTGAGCCAATTGTTCGGATGAGGTATATTTTGGTCCGGTTACCGCTACACTTTTTGGTCCGCACGATACAACGACTGCTGCAGAAGCTAACGTCATACCCAAAATTAATTTTTTCATATTACTATTTTTGTTGTGATTTATTTTTTTACAGACACGATATAATCGTACACCCACTGATGCTGCTCATCGGTAAGTTTTGCTTTCGGAGCCATAGAATTCATAATTCCAACCCACTGAACAGAAGTGTGGGAAGCCGGATCCGGTAATTTGTGACATCTTCCGCAAGAGTTTTCGAAAATTGTTTTTCCTTGTGCAATTTGTTCTGCTGTAGAAGTGGAAGCTACAGGAGCAGTTGCTGTTGAAGCTTTTGGAGTGCAGGATGCCAGTAAAACGGCAGCAAATGATGCTACAGCGATAAGTTTTTTCATGTTTTTTAACTGTTTATTCAAACAAATGTAGGAAATTACCGTTTCCATTGATAAAATTGTACATAATTTAGAAGAAATAAAAATTACAACACCAGTCAGAAAGTTTGTTTTCAATGTCTAATTATTAATGAAATGAATAAAAAGTATTCGAAGAAATTCCCTTCCTCTGGAGGGGTGTCGAAAATTCGGAAGAATTTTTGACGGGGTGGTTAGAGTAAATTAAATTCTAAATATTTTATCTGGAGCTGTTTCCCGCTTTCCGTACTCGCTATTTTAGGGTTTCGGCGGGGGCGGAGCCGCCGCCGGAACCCTAAAATGAGCTCAGACAAATACTCCAATCGGGGGCAGGGCAGAGGTCAGGTACAAAATTTCTTTTGTATTGTAATGAAGACAAACCTAAAAACTCAACTTAAAAATTCCGTAATCCAATACATTCCCTCTTGACCATTCCCGTTTAATTGTCTATTTTTGAAACAATGAAATTTTCTACAGAAGAGCTAATAGAAGGAATAAGATCGGGAAACAAACGCCTGATCGCAAAAGCCATAACATTAGTTGAAAGTAAAAAAGCCGAACACAGAATACAGGCAGAAGAACTCCTCAAACAAATCATGCCTTTTACCGGAAACTCAACCAGAGTAGGAGTGACGGGCGTTCCGGGAGCCGGAAAATCAACTTTCATTGAAAATTTCGGAAGACTTGCCATTGCCAATGGCAAAAAAGTGGCAGTTTTAGCCATTGATCCAAGTTCAGCCATCAATAAAGGAAGCATTTTGGGCGATAAAACCCGCATGGAAGAACTTGCCAAAGAAGAAAATGCATTTATCCGACCTTCTCCGAGTTCCGGATTTCTGGGCGGAGTGGCAAACACAACTTTCGAAACCATGATGATCTGCGAAGCGGCAGGTTACGATTATATTTTAATAGAAACCGTTGGAGTAGGGCAGTCTGAAGTTTTAGTTGCCGATATTACGGATGTCTTTTTATTCTTAAAAATCATTGGCGGTGGCGACGAACTTCAGGGCATCAAACGCGGAATTATGGAAATGGTGGATGTTATTTTCATCAATAAAGTCGATCAGGACAACCTTCAAAAAGCCAAAAATACAAGACTGGAATTAAAAAGAGCCTTAGATTTTATTCCCCCAAAGGAAAAAGACTGGAAAGTGCCTGTTTTACTGGGATCCGCTTTAAGTAATGAAGGTCTGAATGATGTTTTTGAAAAAATTAATGATTTTATTAATCTTAAAAAGAAAACCAACCGTTTCGAAGAGGTAAGAATCCAACAGGCAGAAAAACGTTTCGAATATTGGGTTCAGGAATATATTCTTTCTGTGATGAAAAAAAATAATTCCGTGGAAGAAGCATATCTTCAACACAAAAAAAATGCTTCAGCCATGATTTCAAATCCAAGTACCGAAGCAAAATTATTTGTGGATAAATTTTTGTCTAAAGAATAATTTTAATTTTTGAATATCCGTTAAACAACCTATTACTTTGCACTGATATGAAAATCAATTATTTATAACAGGCACTTCGACAAGCTCAGTGTGATACCTCTAATAATAAACGCTTGATTTCTAGCGATGTCAAGCTGAGCCTGTCGAAGCTTTAGGTTAATAAACGGACAATTAAATTTCAATTAAAGCTTTTCTTTCTCCTCTTCATTTTTCGTAATATATCCGTCATAAGAAATCGGCTGTCTGTCGTTGCTTCTGATGGAAGTAAAAGCCTTTCCGTTTTTGAAAATCTCCATATTGATTTCATCAACAGAACTTTGGTCATTCACTTTAATTTTTACGATCCATTTTCCCTTTTTTCCCTGAGACTTTGTCACCGTAAAATCTTTTGAAGTAAATCTGTAACTGTTTTGGGTCGTATTTCCGTAAGTAGGATTAAAAACTCTTCCGAAATAAGGCAGTACAACCTCAAGTTTATCTTTTCTCAGATCAATAGAATAATTGCTTCCCGAAAGATCAAGAATTCTCGACGCTGTAGCATTGGGAAGAGAACCCATCACATTAATAACGTCATAATTCGTGGGTGTAGCTCTTTCTGCATGAAACGAGAAGTCTTCGGAATTCACAAGTGCTGTTACAGCGGAAGGATCCGTAGCGGTTTGAGAAGAGCAGTTTTGGAAGATCATCAGAAATCCAAAAATAAATATAATCGAAATATACTTTTTCATAATACTAAAATAATTGTTAAATTTAAATAGCAAATTATATGCAAATATATTGTTTAAAATTATTTTGGAACAAAAATTGTAAAGGTTGAACGTATACACTCGCACTATGAAAATAAAACACATTTTTGGAATGGGAGCCTTAGCTCTGTCGGTTGCTGCCTGTACAACGAACCCGATTACGGGAAGATCTTCGTTGCAGCTTGCAAATAACTCGGAAATTATGACCATGTCTGCTCAGGAATACAAAACAACATTAGGAAAATCTAAAGTGATTTCCGGAACTGCAGATGCTAAAAGAGTGGTAAGCGTAGGTTCCAGAATAAAATCTGCTGCCGAGAGATATTATCAGCAAATCGGGCGTTCTGCGGATCTTGCGAACTACAATTGGGAGTTTAATCTTCTTCAGAGCAACGAACTTAATGCATGGTGTATGCCGGGCGGAAAAGTTGCAGTTTATACAGGAATTTTACCGGTTACAAAAAATGAGAACGGTTTGGCTGTGGTAATGGGACACGAAGTTTCTCATGCTTTGGCAGGACACGGAAACGAAAGAATTTCTCAGGCTATGATCGCACAATATGGCGGACAAATTTTGGGAGGATCTATTTCCAATTCTCAGTGGGCAAGCGTTTTCCAGCAGGTTTATCCAATTGGATCTCAGGTTGCTTTATTGAAATACGGAAGAAATCAGGAGTCTGAGGCAGATCAGATGGGATTATATTTAATGGCAATGGCAGGTTACGATCCAAGAGAAGCAATTCCTTTCTGGAACAGAATGGAAGCTGCATCTACAGGAGCAAGACAGCCGGAATTCCTTTCCACTCACCCTAATCCTGAAACAAGAATCTCGGATATTAATAAAAATTTGCCTAAAGCTTTAGAATATTACAAGGCTGCAGGTGGAAGAATGTAATCATAAAGAATTTTAATCTTGAGTAAAAGCCTTGTTGAATTTTAATTGATTTGATGGGGCTTTTTAATTAACCACTTAAACACAGCACTATGAAAAATTTAACCATTATCGGGCTTGTTCTTTTAGCCTTATCTATTCTGCTGTTTTATCTAACGTCTAATAATTTTACCATTAATGATCTTCAGATGTCTCATATTATGGGAATCTTAGGAGGAATTGGAATTGGTCTGATTATCGGCGGAATGGTAGGATATGTAAGTAAAGGAAGTGCCATAAAAGCCGAACAGAAAAGAAAAGAATTTAAGCAGTTGCAGAAAGATAAGGAAGATCTTGAACAGCAGGCTGCAGAAATTGCAAGACGTGAAGCAGAACTTCGCAGTCGTGAAAATCAAAATCCTCAAATCTAATGATCTGAGGATTTTTTATCAGTTGTTATTTTCGTCCGTTAAAATTTATATCCCACACCTACCATAAATAAGTTAGGTCTGTTATCGTATCTGATTTCCTGACCGGAAACCTTATTGATAAAGTTTCTGGAATCTTTACTGAAAGCACCTTCATATTTGGCATTCACAAGAAACTTCTTAATTTCAAGCTGTGCCCCGAATTGATAGCCTACTGTAAAATTGTCTTTTGCATTTTCCTGAAAATCGTTAAAAGTATCTTCTTTACTTAAATTATAACTTGCAACAGGACCTACATACACTCCTAAAAAATCACCTAAAACTTTATGTCCGATTAATACAGGTAAGTCCAGACGGTTATTTTTAATATCGAAAGTGGTATTGGATGCAGGATCTGTAAAATCACTTTTAAAAGTCGTATAATACAATTCCGGCATTAGAAAGAACGATGCAGGAAGATTCGCTTTTAAAGAAAGACCAATATTGAAGCCTACATTATTTTTACCTTCTCCTTCAATTGCCTGGTTTACGGTTCCTTTAATGTTTTTCCATGAAGGAGATCCCGTAGGAAAAATTAAATTTGCTTTTCCTGCAAGAGAAATTTGTGCAGAAGCAAACATAGAAAAACCTATTAATGCGATACTAAATGCCTTTTTCATTATCTTCTATTTTTGTAATGGTATTATCAATAGTTTTATTATTCTCAAGCAGATATTCTCTCAATTCTTTAAATAATTCTGATGAATAAACGAAATCAATAAGGTTTTTATTGCTCGCCGTAATCAGGACGTCTTTATTTCCTTCCCATTCTTTAATTCCCAGTCTCAGATAGACAATTTTTTCCCCAATCGTCATTACCGAATTCATATCGTGGGTATTGATAATTGTTGTTGTGTTATATTCCTTGGTAATTTCAAGCAAAAGATCATCGATGACGTTCGATGTATAAGGATCCAGTCCGGAATTTGGCTCATCACAGAAAAGATATTTCGGATTGTTGACAATAGCTCTTGCAATTGCCACACGTTTCTGCATCCCTCCGGAAATTTCAGATGGAAATTTTCGGTTGGCTTTATCCAGATGCACTCTTCCGATAACATCAAAAACCCTTTTTTTCTTTTCTCTGAATGTTAAATTCGTGAACATATCCAGCGGAAACATAATATTTTCTTCCACCGTTAATGAGTCGAATAAAGCACTTCCCTGAAATACAGTTCCGATTTCTGAACGAAGATGCTGCTTTTCTTCTCTGGTCATCGTATTAATATCTCTTCCGTCGAATAAGATTTCTCCCGATGTCGGCTGATACACATTCAGTAAACTTTTCAGGAATACCGTTTTTCCGGAACCACTCTGTCCGATAATTAAATTTACTTTTCCTTTATCAAACGTAGTTGAAATCCCTTTCAGTACTTCTACCTGATCAAAACTCTTTTTAAGATCTTTTACCTCAATCATCAGCTTAAAATTAATTGGGTTAATAATAATTCCGAAAGGATAATAAACACCATCGTCCAGACTACCGCCTGTGTACTTGCTCTACCTACTTCCAATGATCCTCCTTTTACATTATATCCGAAATAAGACGGAACCGTTGCAATGATGAAGGCGAAAACAATGGTTTTGGTAAATGCATAATAAATGAAAAGATTAGGCATATACATTTGGATACCCACCACATAATCATTGGTTGTCCAGTTTCCTGTTAAAATCCCGGCAACATATCCACCTCCGATACCAAAAACAATACTGATGGCAATAAGCAAAGGATTGAATATAACACAGGCAATAATTTTAGGAAAAATCAGGAAGTTGGGAGAGTTTACCCCCATAATATCCAAAGCGTCGATCTGCTCGGAAACCCTCATTGTTCCAATACTTGATGCAATATAAGAACCCACTTTTCCTGCAAGGATAAGACTGATAATTGTTGGGGAAAATTCCAGTACCAAAACTGCTTTCGTAGCATATCCTACGAAAGAAGGAGGAATCGGAAACGAAGAAGCATCGAAATTGTTGAACATCTGTATTGCAACAACAGCTCCCACGAATATTGAAGTAAAGATCACCAACCCAAAAGAGTTGACTCCCAAATCGTTGATTTCTCTCATGAACAGCTTCCAGAAAACCCTCATTTTCTGAGGCTTCTGAATAGATTTACCAAGAAGAAGAATGTATTCTCCGACTGCTGTAAAAAACTTTTTTAACATTCTGCTAAATTAGACTTTTTTTATTGAATTAATTGAAACTTAAGACCAAGACTGAAGCTCCGTTTTAATATTAAATTTAGTATATCATAATGTAGACCAAAAAATGTTATTTTGCATTTTTATCTCCGCCTAACACCAATAAAATAGTTTTTAAAATAATTACAAGATCCAGAACAAAACTCCAGTTTCTTACATAGAATGCATCTGCCAAAACCCTTTTGTTCATTTCAACTTCCACATCTCCGGCATCGCCGCGAAGTCCATTTACCTGTGCAAGCCCCGTTATTCCGGGACTTACCATGCTTCTTAAACTGTATCTTCCGATTTTAGGCTTATAATAATCGTCTACAGCCAACATATGCGGTCGCGGTCCTACAATAGACATTTCACCTTTCAAAACATTCAGGAACTGAGGCATTTCATCGAGGCTTGTTTTTCTTAAAAACTTCCCGATTTTGGTAATTCTGGAATCATTTTCCGAAGTAGTTTTAGTAGAAGATTCTTCATTTACAATCATCGTTCTGAATTTAATGCATCTGAAAACTTCTTCGTGGAAACCATATCTTTCCTGAATGAAAAAAACCGGACCTTTGGAAGATGAACGGATTAATATGGCAATGATCGGAAAAAGCCAGGAGCAGATTGCCACCAAAACAATTACTGAAAAAATAACATCGAAAGTTCTTTTCAGTAAAAAATTAGAATAATAATCCAAAGGATATTTTGCCTGATTGAGAATCGGCTGTGTCTGAATATACCCAATATCATACAGGAAAAAATTATTCTGAACAATACTCGGAATCAGGGAAATATGCACTTTGTTGGCTTCTGCTAATCTGAAAATCTCTCTTTCCTGTTTTTCGTTGTATATATTTTCAGTGGGAATAAATAAAGTATGAATTCCGTTTGTCTTCCAGAAATCAATCAGTTCCTCAGCATTGATTTCTGCATTTTGATACTCGAAAATTTTATACCCATAATCTCGTCTATCCTTTAAAATATTCTTTAAAACTTCTGTAGAGCTGTTTTCGCTCAGGAACATGACATTCCTGTGGTTGATTCCGAGACTTCTGAAGTATTTAATTCCAAAATAAATTAAAGATTTCGCAAGGAAAATAAAGAAGAACAGGTAAAACGAAAGCCAGTAAATATCCGAATTGAAAAATACATTATAACTGACTTTTCCGATGAGTAAAACTCCGATAATAAAAAGCAAAAAATGAATTAAAAGCCTTTCTAAAAATAAAGTATAAGTAAGGTTTCTCGGAATATTATAAATTTTTGTCCTGCCGCTGAGAAGCATCCAGAACAGAAATAACAATGCCAGAGAAAATAAATTCTGGTACCATGTTTCCTGATTGTATTTTAAACTTTCATTTCTGCTCAGAAAAAAGAATATAAAAATAGATGCAATAACCATTAGGTCAAGCAAAACGATGATCGATTTCAGGTATCTGGAGTATCGAATTCTCTGCATCTATAGGCAATTACGGATACGAAAGGCTAAGTTACATATTTTTTATGGGATATTCAGGTACTTATGGGTCTGAACTGATGCTCTCCATTCCGGATTTTCTAAAATAAAGTCAGTAATCTTAGGATACATATCATCTCTTTTGCTCCATTCGCTCTGAAGATACAAAGTACAGTTTTTCGATACTTTTGAAGCCTGTTCCTCTGCAAATTTAAAATCATTGTTATTGAAAACGATCACTTTAAGCTCATGCGCTTTGGTATAAATTTCTTCTTTCGGAAGGCCTGTTTTCTTTGGCGAAAGCGTAATCCAGTCGATTTGTCCGCTCATCGGATAAGCTCCCGAAGTTTCGATATGAATAGAACAGCCTAATTCTTTTAACTTTCCGGTTAAAATATCAAGATTCCACATCAAAGGTTCACCTCCTGTTAAAACGATTGTTTTACAATGTTTAGCTGCGGTTTCGGCAATGTCTGCCGCATTCATTAAAGGATGCAGATTCGGATCCCAGCTTTCTTTTACATCACACCAATGGCAACCGACATCGCAACCGCCTAATCTGATGAAATAGGCTGCTTTTCCGGTATGCGCTCCTTCTCCCTGAAGAGTGTAAAAATGCTCCATTACAGGGAGCATTTTACCTTCTTTTAATAATATTTCTTCTGTTAAATTCATTTTAAAATTAGTCGTTATAGACCGAAGTTTTATAAGCAATGATGGTGTTTTTCATCAGCATCGCTCTCGTCATAGGTCCTACTCCTCCCGGAACCGGCGTGATCCAGCTTGCTTTTGCTGCACAGCTGTCGAAATCTACGTCACCTGCCAAATAATATCCTTTCGGAGAATCGTCGTCTACTCTTGTAATACCAACGTCCACAATTACAGCTCCTTCTTTTATCATTTCACCTTTTAAGAAATGAGGATCGCCTAAAGCGGTAATTACTATGTCTGCTTTTTTTGTATATTCTTCAATGTCTTTTGTATAAGAGTGCGTCAAAGTTACCGTAGAATTTCCCGGGAAATCTTTTCTTCCCATTAAAATACTCATAGGTCTTCCTACAATTTTACTTCTTCCGATGATGACACAGTCTTTACCTTTTGTTTCAATATTGTATCTTTCCAGTAAGGTTAAAATTCCAAACGGTGTTGCTGGTAAAAACGTATCCATTTCCAATGCCATTTTCCCGAAATTTTCAGGGTGGAAACCGTCAACATCTTTTCTCGGGTCGATTGCGTTGATGATTTTTTCCTGATCAATCTGTTTTGGTAAAGGCAACTGAACAATAAATCCGTCCACTGCTTTAGATTTGTTTAATTCGTCGATTTTTTCCAATAATTCAGATTCTGAAACGGTGCTTGGAAATTTAATTAAGCTTGATTGAAATCCGACCTCTTCACAATCTTTCACCTTTGCATTTACATAAGCCTTACTTGCTCCGTTGTTCCCCACAAGAATGGCTACCAAATGCGGCGCTCTTCTCTTGTTGGCAAGAATTTTTTCTACTTCAGCCTTAATTTCCTGTTTTATTTCTTTGGATACTTTTAATCCGTCAAGAATTTGTGCCATTTTTACTTTATTACTTTTTATTAGATTTTTTTATGGATATTTTTCCGGATTTTGGTGGGTGCAGAAAACGGAGAGAATATTTACGATTTTTTCTTTTTCATCTACATCAAATAAAACTAAATAAGGCAGTTTCTTTAAAGGAATTGCTCTTACATCTTTATATTTTACTGCGAAAAAAGGATTTATTTGCAAAGATTTATAAGCGTCCAATAATTTTTTCTTAAAACTCTTAGCTGCAGATTGAGATTGCATTTTATAATATTTAATGGCATCATCAATATTATTGTTTGCAATTGGAGAAACCAAAATTTTAAATGCCATACTTTTCGGAAATTCTCTTTAACGATTCGAATGCATCTACCGATTGTGATCTGTCTTGCTTTAAAGCTTCATCAATTACCCTTTTCATTTCATCCGTCAGCTCAAAATCATCCTCATTTTTTTCAAAGCTGATTTTCATCTTTTTCAAAAGATTTTCCATTAAAGTTTCTTCTTCTTTATTTTTAAGATGGATGGTAATGGTACTCATATCTTTGTATTTTTTATCAAAATTAATGAAAATCAGCTATAATTTATTTGTTTGCTTTATAATAATTAATCAATCCGTTGGTTGAAGAATCGTGAGAACTAACTGTTTCATTGCTTTCAAGTTCTGGTAAAATTTTATTCGCTAAAACTTTTCCTAATTCCACACCGAACTGGTCAAAACTGAAAATATTCCAAATCACACCCTGAACGAAAATTTTATGCTCATACAACGCAATTAACTGTCCTAATGAAAAAGGAGTTAATTCGTTGAATAATATTGAGTTAGTTGGAGTGTTTCCATGGAAGACTTTATAATTTAATAAAAACTCAATTTCTTCATCAGATTTTCCTGAAGCTTTTAATTCTGCTTCTACTTCTTCTTCCGTTTTCCCGAAGGCAAGTGCTTCAGTCTGAGCGAAAAAGTTAGCCAACAATTTATCCTGATGGTCAGAAACTTTATTCGGGCTTTTCGCATATGCAATAAAATCTGCCGGAATCAATTCTGTTCCTTGGTGAATCAACTGATAGAAAGCGTGCTGTCCGTTTGTTCCCGGCTCTCCCCAGATAATCGGTCCTGTCTCATATTCTACAAATTCCCCGTTTCTGTCCACACATTTTCCGTTACTTTCCATATCACCCTGCTGGAAATAAGCAGGAAAACGGTCTAAATACTGAGAATATGGAAGAATAGCATGAGTAGTTGCTGCATAGAAATTTCTGTACCATATTCCGATCAGCCCCATTAAAACAGGAATATTTTCTCCAAAATCTGCCGTCTGAAAATGTTGGTCTGTATCGTAAGCTCCTCTTAATAATTGTTCAAAATTTTCATAACCCACTGCAAGAACTATACTTAAGCCAATCGCACTCCACAATGAGTATCTTCCGCCAACCCAATCCCAGAATTCGAAAATGTTTTCCTCTGCAATTCCGAAGTCTTTAACTGCCTGTACGTTAGTGGATAAAGCGACAAAGTGTTTTGCCACATCTTCCTGTTTTCCCGCTTTTAAGAACCAGTCTTTGGCTGAATTGGCATTCGTCATTGTTTCCTGTGTCGTAAACGTTTTGGAGGCAATGATAAATAAAGTGGTTTCAGGATTTAAAGTTTTCACAGTTTCCGCCAGATGATTTCCGTCTACATTGGAAACAAAATGAACGTTTAACCTTGTTTTGAAATGCTTCAAAGCTGAAACGACCATCACAGGTCCTAAGTCTGAACCTCCGATTCCGATGTTCACCACATCTGTAATTTCTTTTCCTGTAAAACCTTTGTGATCCCCTGAAATAATGCTTTCGGAAAAAGATTTCATATGATCCAGCACTCTTTTGATCTGAGGCTTGATATTTTCTCCGTCAACCAGAATTTCTTTATCTGAAAAATCCCTCAAAGCAGTGTGCAAAACTGCTCTTCCTTCCGTTTCGTTAATTTTATCTCCCGAAAACATTTTGGAAATCGCATCTTTCAATTCGCATTCTTCCGCAAGATTTAAAAGGAGGTTTTTCGTTTTGGAATCGATTAAATTTTTAGAATAATCAAACAAAAAATTAGGTCTTTTGATTGAAAATTCATTGAAACGATTCGGATTATATTGAAAAAGGCTTCTTAAATCAAAATCATTATTCGCGAATTGGTCGTCAAGTGCTTTCCAGCTATTGGTTTGAGTAGGATTTATTTTTGATAGCATATCTTTAGAAATTAAGGTTTTGTGACTTCGGATTCAGGATTGTTGAATTCCAAATCCTCATGTAAAATTATTGATTTGCAAATTTACGGAATTTTAGTTCAATCATATTAATGGATGATTAAAAATCAAATGTATGTTGAGTAACAAATGAATTTTTAAAATTTAAAATGCTTATTTTTAGGCATAATATTTCATGACATCATGCTGAACAGAAGAAATTTTATTAAAAAGTCATCTTTGGGAGTAGGATTTTTTGCTTTGCCTGTTTCTGCAAGGTTTTTATTTGCAAACGATTACGTCTCTAAAAGACCGCCCTTGAGCGAAAGAAAATTCACTTCTGAGGCTGTTGAGAAAACCATCAAGACCATCAAAAAATCAATTGCTGATGAAGAATTGGCGTGGATGTTTGAAAACTGTTTTCCGAATACTTTAGATACCACGGTAAAATTTTACCAGAAAAATAATAAACCTTATACCTATGTTATCACGGGAGATATTGATGCGATGTGGCTTCGGGATTCTTCCGCGCAGGTTTATCCGTATTTAAGTCTCGCTAACGAAGATGAAAAACTGAAAAATCTTCTGAAAGGCGTCATTAATAAGCAGCTTGAATGCGTTCTTCTTGATCCTTATGCCAATGCATTTTTCAATGATGCCAATAAAGTAAGTGAATGGAAAAATGACTCTACCCAAATGAAACCCGGAATTCATGAAAGAAAATGGGAGATCGATTCACTTTGCTATGTTATGAGATTATCTTACAACTATTGGAAAATAACAGGAGATTCTTCCATTTTTGATTCCGACTGGAAAAAAGCGATGCTTTTAATTTTGCAGACTTTTAAAGAACAGCAAAGAAAAGATTCAAAAGGTCCGTACAAATTTCAACGATCCAACGGAAATCCTCTGGACACACAATTTGCCGGAGGTTATGGAAATCCTACAAAGAAAGTGGGGTTGATTCATTCGATGTTCAGACCTTCGGACGATGCGACTTTTTATCCTTTTTTAATTTCTTCCAATATGTTTGCGGTGGTTTCTTTGAGGGAAACTGCGGAAATTTTTTCTGAAATTTTTAAAGATGAAAATTCTTCGGATCAGTTTAAAAATTTAGCTAAAGAAGTAGATGAAGCCATTCAGAAATATGCAGTTTTAAATCATCCGGAAGCTGGGAAAATTTATGCCTTGGAAATCGACGGTTTTGGAAATGCTTTGTTTATGGATGATGCGAATGTTCCGAATTTATTATCCATTCCGTATTTGGGTTACAGATCCAAAGAAGACGAAATCTATAAAAATACCCGAAAATTTTCTTTAAGTAAAGCAAATCCGTGGTTTAGCGAGGGTAAATTTGCCAAAGGAATTGGAGGACCGCACATCGGAGAGCATAAAATCTGGCCTTTAGGTTTAATTATGCAGGCTTTGACAACGGATGATAACGAAGAAATTGTTTCCTGTCTGAAAATGCTGAAATCCACACACGCCGGAACCGGATTTATCCACGAATCTTTTGATGTAGATAATCCGAAAGATTTTACAAGATCGTGGTTTGCGTGGGCAAATACATTATTCGGTGAATTAATTCTTCATCTCTATAAAACAAAACCTGAAATCCTGAAAAGAAAGTTTTCAACATAAAAACCTCCGGATTTACCGAAGGTTTATTGTAAAATTTAAAATATATATAGATAACCGGAGTTAGGATCGCTAAATTTCTGTTGTAGGCTGTTTTTTAGCAGGTTTTCTTTTTCTTACGAAATAAACAACTGCAATTCCTATTAATACAATTGGCCAGACTGTGATGAGTCCTACTACAATTTTCTGGATCAAATAATATCCTTCCACGAAAGCTGATTTTGCGCTGTACAGAAAATCAAATTTGTACTTATCGTCTATGCTTTGTGTGTTGGTAACTGCAATTTCTGCGACTCTTATTTTGGGTTCTTTGATGTAAATGTCAACAGTGCTGTATTTCAGCATGTCCGTCATATTCATGCTCTCCAGTTGCTGGCTGTTTCCTTCCTTCATATTTTCATCGCTCATGGTTACTTTGTCTTTATTTACTTTCATCTGAGCAATATTGTCGGTTGTTTTTTTGTTTCGCTGAGCTTCCAAAGCAGAATATTTAATATTTGCCGTTACATCTTCCGCATGAATCGATCTTGCATTCAGGAACAGTTTTTTATTATTAATTAAAGTGAGCAGTTCGCCCAGTTTTTCTGTGGGAACTCTTACCTGCATGGTGTTTTCAGACTGATATTTTTTTATCAGCATTGCTTGTTCATCCGATGTATTGTAGGTTTCCTCAGAAACCACATTGCTTTTCAGGTCGCTGCGCGTTACGAAGCCTCCCAATTCCTGAACGGATTTTTCAATGGAAATGGTCGCGTCATAGACATCTTTCACTTCCATATTCACCTCTGCTGTTTTAATGAACTGCTTGTCTTTTACTTTCATGGTTGCCACAGAAGAAACACTGTCCGAAGATATTGCTATTGCTGAATCAGCAGATGCATATTTTTCAAGATTTTCGGAAGAAACTTCTCCTTTTTTGCATGAATAAATTCCCAGTAAAAGTGCTGTTGCGATGCTTAGTCTGATGTACTTCGTTTTCATAGATATAGATTTATTAATGTTTGCTTATCCCAAAGTTCAGACAGAATCGTTTGTAATATTTGAAAATGGAACGTAAAAATTCTGTAAAGAGAAATTCTGTTTTAAGTGGTTGTAATTCATTGTTTTGTAAATTGTGGGCTATTCAGCTACCTCATTTTCGGAGTAATTTTTGCTGTTCTTTTACAAATCAAACACAACAAATTATTATGTCAAATACTTTTTCCAAAATCCGAAACGCCATAGAATTATTCAGATCCATAGATTTTGATCAGTTGAGTGCTATTTCTCAAAAAGTAAATCTTCCCAAGCTGATGGAAAATTTCTCCAAATTAGACGATAAGCAGCTTAACGGAATGATGAAAATGCTCGATCCGAATAAAAAGAAGAAAGAGCTTCCTGATATAGACGGCGATTTCTACGACATCTATCACGCATTAAGTCCTGAACAGCGGGAAATTCAGTTAAAAGTGAGAGCATTCATGGAAAAAGAAGTTAAACCCCTTGTTAATCATTATTGGCTGAGAGATGAATTTCCGCATGAATTAATTCCAAAATTTCAGAAACTGAATATCTGCGGAGTTACTTACGAAGGGTACGGCTGTCCCGGAATGCCTTTTCTAATGGAAGGTGTTATTGCGATGGAAATGGCTAGAATTGATGCTTCTATTGCTACTTTTTTCGGAGTGCAGTCCGGTTTGTCGATGGGTTCCATTTATATCTGCGGTTCCGAAGAGCAAAAACAGAAATGGCTTCCACAGATGCAGAAGTTTGAAAAAATCGGAGCCTTTGGATTAACAGAACCCGAAGTAGGTTCCGGAGCAGCGGGAGGATTAACGGTAAGCTGCAAAAAAACACCCGAAGGCTGGATTCTGAACGGACAGAAAAAATGGATCGGAAATGCAACGTTTGCGGATTTAATTATTATCTGGGCAAGAGATTTAGATGACGGCGAAGTAAAAGGATTTATTGTAGAAAAAGACAATCCGGGGTATTCCGTTGAGAAAATCAAAGGAAAAATGGCGTTGAGAATTGTTCAGAATGGTTTGATTACGCTGAAAAATTGTTTGGTGACAGAAGAAAACAGGTTGCAGAATGCCAATTCCTTTAAAGACACCGCAAAAGTTTTGCAAATGACGAGAGCTGGAGTTGCATGGATGGCAACCGGATGTGCAAGAGGAGCGTATGAAAGTGCGTTGGATTATACCAGAAAAAGAGAGCAGTTCGGGAAACCGATTGCTTCTTTTCAGATGATTCAGGGACATCTGGTAGAGATGCTTTCTAATCTTACGGCAATGCAGACGATGGTTTTCAGGCTTTCTGAAATGCAGGATGAAGGAATTTTAAAAGATGAGCACGCTTCTCTGGCAAAAGTTTTCTGTACCATGAGAACCAGAGATATTGTTTCCAGAGCGCGTGAAGTGATGGGCGGAAACGGAATTCTGCTGGAATATGATGTCGCAAGATTTGTAGCCGATGCGGAAGCTATTTATTCTTACGAAGGCACAAAGGAAATCAATTCTCTGATTGTGGGAAGATCAATTACAGGTTTCAGCGCATTTGTTTAAATTAAAGTGAATGGTCAATTTGTTTCTCAATTTTACGATTTTCATGTTATGATTTTTATTAAACTCAGAGAAAATTATTGCTAACTGATTAGAAGAAAATAAAATTTAAATAAATTCTCAGTTTTGAGAAATATTTATTGAATTATATGAATTGATTTAATATATTTGTTGTGCAAGACAAATAAAACTAAATATTATGCTGAAAAATCTTAAAAAACTAAATCGTGCAGATTTAAGAGAAATTAAAGGAGGCGGTGGTGCAGAAAAATGCGATATCGGACCTGTTGGATGCCCTTGTAAAATTCCACCGGGAGATCCTTGTTTAGGCGGAGGAGGAGATCCGGGAAATCCGGGCGATCCTGTAGGATATTGTCCGGACAGCGGAGAGTATATTTATTGTACAGCACTTTGTCCAAACGGATTACAGCCTCTTTGTGCATTGTAAAAATAAAAGCCTTCAATTCTGAAGGCTTTCTTTTTATAGTTAATTGTTGATTATCAATCCATTTCCTTTAAAGTGATATTCTTGGAGATTTTATAGGTTTTCTTCTTTTTATCAGGTTTTTCTTCTTCACCCAGCAATTTTCCCCAAGGCTGAAGTCCCTGAACTCTTTCGAAAATTATTTTAATGATAGCAATTGCCGGAATACACAGAAACATCCCCGCAATTCCCCAAAGATGTTCACCGATAAGAATTCCGATAAATGAAAATAATGCATTGATTTTTACTTTTGAGCCGACCACGAATGGTAGAACAATATTTCCGTCTACAACGTGAACTGCAATATATCCTATCGCTACATAAATACAGGTAGAAGGAGTAGAAGTAGCAAAAGCGATAAAACATGAAATCAAAAGACTGATGCAGATTCCCAGATACGGAATTACATTTAACAAGCCCGTAAGAACTCCTAAAAGAATGGCGTATTTTACTCCCAGAATCGTAAGAACAATAGAAGTAAGAACGGAAACGATTAAAATTTGAAGACACAATCCGATAATGTACTTTTTGGTCATCACTCTTACTTCGCCTACCACTTCTTGAACGCTGGCTTTATGTTTTTCATTAAAAACGGTAATGATAAAGTTGTTCAAAACCCTTCTGTAATTTAAAATGAAGATAAAAAACAGAATAAAAAACACAAAGAATCCTAAACTCGAGGAAAAAATCCCAAAAGTAAAGCCCAGAATAACCCCCGAAGATGAAAGAAGTTTATTTAGTCCCTGATCAATATAATTAAGCTGTTCATCTATTTTTACATGAAAAGTTCTGGAAACCCAATGCTGAATATCTTCCGCAACGGAGGTGAACTGTCTTTTAAGATGGGGAATATCCTTACTGAAATCCGAAAGCTGTGATCCGAAAAAGTAAATTAATCCCGTTAAAATAAACAGCATTATTAATACTGAAGCAATGGTAGACATCGATCTTGTAAACCGTAATCTTTTCTCCAGAAAATTGGAAACCGGCAGAAAAAGCATTGCCATTAAAAATGCCAGAAAGAAAGGAGCTAAAATACTCTGTCCCAAAGCAAGAAGATATCCCAATCCGATGATGGAAATAATAACCAGCGTGAGTTTTACAAGAAAAGGAAGTCGAAGTAAATTCATGGTGTGAAAATCTGTTCTATAAAAATAATAAAAACCGTTCGAGTTAAGTGCTTTAACCTTTAAATCTTTTTCAACTCATTAGAAAAATGTATGCCATTTAGTAAGGCTATTTTTAACTTCTACAAAAAAAACAATAAAAAACACATCTCAAATCTGAGACGTGTTTTTTATTTAAATGATAAGTCTGAATTATTTCTCCAGTGCAATTTCGATTACCTCTTCCATTCTGTTTACATAATGTACATTCAGGTTTTTCAGATAATCTTTTTTGATTTCTTCCACATCTTTTCTGTTGGCTTCACAAAGAATCACCTCTTTAATTCCCGCTCTAGTTGCAGCAAGAAGTTTTTCTTTAATTCCTCCCACCGGAAGAACTTTTCCTCTTAAAGTAATCTCTCCGGTCATGGCAAGATGAGGTTTTACCTTTTTATTTTTAAAAGAAGAAACCATAGAAGTCAGCATCGCAATTCCCGCAGAAGGGCCATCTTTTGGTGTTGCACCTTCAGGAACGTGAACGTGGATATTTTTCTTTTCGATATCATCCTGAGAAATTCCCAGTTCGTCATGTTTCGCTTTAATATATTCCAGTGCAATGGTTGCAGATTCTTTCATCACCGTTCCTAAATTTCCGGTCATGGATAAAGCTCCTTTTCCGTTGCTTAAAATGCTTTCAATGAATAAAATATCTCCGCCCACGCTCGTCCATGCGAGACCTGTAACAACTCCCGGAACTCCTGTAATTTCAGATAAGCTTTTCGGTCTCGGAACACCTAAAATTTCATCCACTTTTTCGATCGAGATTTTAGGATCGTAATCTTTAACTAAAGCCGTCTGCAAAGCTACCCAACGCGCGATTCCTGCAATTCTTTTTTCCAGAGATCTTACGCCGCTTTCCGAAGTATGCGCTTCGATGATATGTTTTAATTCAGCATTTCCGAGTTTAAAAGATTTAGCATCCAAACCGTTTTCTTCCTGCTGTTTTTTAATTAAATGTCTTTTGGCGATTTCAATTTTTTCCTCCAAAGTATAGCCTGCAATCTGAATGATTTCAGTTCTGTCTAACAAAGGAGTCTGAATGGTAGATAATGAATTTGCCGTTGCAATAAACATTACTTTAGACAGATCATATCCCATTTCCAAGAAATTATCGTAGAAAGACTTATTTTGTTCAGGATCAAGAACTTCTAAAAGTGCCGAACTTGGATCACCATGCAATCCCTGTCCGATTTTATCCATTTCATCCAGAACAATCACCGGATTGGAGGTCCCGGATTTCTTAATCGACTGCAGGATTCTTCCCGCCATTGCACCGATGTAGGTTTTTCTGTGACCGCGGATTTCACTTTCATCGTGAAGACCGCCCAAAGAAAGTCTTACATATTTTCTTCCCAGTGCATCTGCAACAGATTTTCCCAGTGAAGTTTTACCGACTCCGGGAGGTCCCACAAGCAAAAGAATAGGAGATTTCATGTTGTTTTTAAGCTTTAAAACCGCCATATGCTCCAGAATTCTTTTCTTAATATCTTCTAAACCGAAATGGGCTTTATCTAAAATTTTCTCCGCTTTGGCAATATCAAAAACATCTTTTGTGTAGGTTTCCCAAGGAAGATCCGTAAAGAAATCCAAGTAATTTCTCTGAACATTGTAATCCGGCGAATTAGGATTCTGACGCTGCAAACGGTTGATTTCCTTCTGGAAATGTTCTTCTACTTCATCGCTCCATTTTTTTTCTCTCGCCTTTTTAATAAGATCCTCTACATCACCTTCTGTACCGCCTCCCAATTCTTCCTGAATCGTTCTGATCTGCTGGTTCAGGAAATATTCTCTCTGCTGTTTATCAAGATCCTTCGACGTTTTCTGATGGATCTGGTTTCTCAGTTCCAGCTTTCTGAAATCCTCATGCATCATCTCGTAGCACTTGTTGGCTCTTTCCATCAGGTTCTTTTCTTCCAGAAGCTTTTGCTTGTCAGAAGAAGGGAAATTGGCATTTGTGCAAATGAAATTCAACAGGTCATCATTGTTGTTGATGTTTTTTATGGCAAAATTCGCAGCATTCGGAATGTTCGGATCCAGCTCAATGATTTTCAGGGCAAGATCTTTTACATTTTCCAGTAAAGCTTCGTATTCTTCCTTGTTTTTAGGCTTAGAATCCTTTAATTTTGATATTTCTGCTTTAAAATAAGGCTGTCTTTCAACCACTTTCTTTATTTTAAAACGGTGGAAACCTTTCGTAATCGCAGTAATATTTCCTTCCGGAAGTTTAATGATTTTAATAATCTTTGCTAAAGTCCCAATCTGGTATAAATCTTTTTCGGCAGGCTGTTCAAGATCTGAATTTTTCTGGCTTACGATTCCTATAAAATCGCCATTTTTCTGCGCTTCTTCCAGTAATTGGATGGACGCTTTTCTTCCCGCAGTAATTGGGATCACAACGTTGGGGAACATCACCATATTTCTTACAGGAAGGATTGGGAATATCTTTTGCTCCGAATTTTGTTCTGTTTCCGCAAGATCATCAATGTTGATTTCCTGAGCTACAATATCAAATCCGTCGCTTATCATATCTTCTAAACTAATATCTTCAAATTCTGTCATAGTAAATCGAATGACAAATTGTCATTATCGTTTTAATTCGTTAACGTGAAATTTCATAATATGTTTTAAAAAGACTGTCCATATTATGTGTGCTTAAAATGCACAAGACTTATGCCATTTGTTTTTTACTAAAAAATACGGTCAAAATTTCCTTTTTTATAAAAATTAAATTTTAAAAATTAAAATAAAGGTCTTGTATTTCCGTAATTTCTTAAAAATGTGTATTTTCGCAAACTGATAAAAAACTATAATTTATATAATGGCAATTTTAGGACAAATTAGGAGTAGACCTTGGCTTTTGATGGGAGTAATTGCACTGGCGCTTTTGGCGTTCCTTGTAAACCCCGACAGTATTGATAAGGTTTTTGGTAAAAATCCTGATGTTTTAGGAAAAGTGAATGGTGAGAAAATTACCCGTGAAGAGTTTAACGATCAACTTTTCGTACTGCAACAACAGGCTGAACAGCAAGGTCAACCAAAAAATGGTCTTGAAGAGCAGGCTTGGCAATTGCTTGTGCAATCGAAGCTGATTAAACAGCAATTCGAGAAAATGGGCTTCGAAATGACGGACGATTACTTCTGGAACCAGATCCAGTACGATCAGATGTTTGCACAGCAGAAGCAGTTTTTTGATGAAAAAGGTAATTTCAAGACGCAGGAGCTTAAAAAACAAATCGAAGATATGAAAGCTGCTTCGCCGGAAGGTTACAACCAGTGGTTGAAAACCAGAAAATCGATCGAATACAGATTGATGGCGAGACAGGTATTTGCTAATGTTTCTACAGGAATCACGACAGGTAAAAAAGAAGCTGAAGAGTTGATGAGAGAAAGAGATCAGTTAGCGGATATCGATTTCGTAAAAGTAGATTATGCAGCTTATCTTCAAAAAAACAACATTAAAGTTACCACTGAAGATTTAGCAAATTATATCAAGCAGCATCCGATAATGTTCAAAGCGGAAGAAAGCAGAAATATAGGAATCGTTTATTTCCCTTCTCAGCCAAGTCCTGCAGATGATGCGGCGGCTCAGAAAGAAATTAATAAATTATTCTCTGTAGGAAGCGATGCAAGCGGAGGTTCTGAAAACTTCCAGAATACAAAGAATGACTCTATGTTTATCATGGCGAATTCTGATATGCCTTTCAATCCGCAGTATCTGAAGCCAAACCAATTGCCTCAGACGATTCAGGCACAGCTTCCGACTGCTGCAATCGGTCAGACTTTTGGTCCGTACAAAGAGCAGAATTTCTATGTAGTTTCTAAACTTTTAGATAAAAAGACTTCAGATTCTACATTATCAAGACATATTTTAATTGCTTTTAAAGGAAGTCCTGCAGGTGAAGGTGTTACAAGATCCAAAGAACAGGCTAAAAAGTTAGCAGATTCTATCGGAGCAATTGTAAAAGCAAATCCGGGGAAATTTACAGAATTCCTAAAATTGTCAAACGATCCAAGTTCTGCTGCACAAGGCGGGAGCTTAGGATGGACAACTCCTGAAACGCCTTTCGTTCCTGAATTCTTAAAATATCTGTCTGAAAACCCTAAAGGTGCGACAGGTGTTGTAGAAACACAGTTCGGGTATCATATCATCAATATTGAAGATAAAAAACCGGGAGCAATGGCTTACAAAGTGGCAAACTTGGTAAAAGCAATTAAACCTTCTGATGCTACGGAAGCAGAAGTAAACAAAAAAGCAAGCAGATTCGTTCAGCAGGTTCAGGGGAAATCTTTCAACGATTTCGTGAATATTGCTAAAAAAGCAAACTATCAGTTCTCTAATCCTAAACAGGCGAAGAGATTCGACGGACAGCTTCAGGGATTAGGAACAGACAAAGATCCGGAAATCCTTGCATGGGCTTTTGATAAGAAAAGAGAAAAAGGAGATACTGAATTATTTACAGTAGACGGAACAGGAGATAAAATTGTAGTTTACTTAAACGGGAAGCAGGAAAAAGGAACTGCAGATCCTGAATCTGTAAGAGATCAGATTGAAGTAGTGGTTAAAAATAAACTGGCTGCAAAACAGATTTCAGAGAAAATCGGGAAAGCAGGAAATTTAGATCAGATCGCTAAACAATTCGGAACTACAAAACAATCTGCACAGGTTAACTTATTAAATCCTTCAGTAGCAGGTTCTATGGAGCCAAAAGTTGCCGGAGCAGCATTCGGAGTGAAGAAAGGACAGCTTTCTAAGCCGGTTGAAGGAGGAACAGGAGTTTATGTTCTTATTAAAAAGAATGAGATCACAAACAAACAGCCCGGAGATCTTAAACAGTTTACAGAATCTGTTACCCAGAGAAACGGCGGAATGTTCGGGCAGGCTTGGTTAAAGAGCTTACAGGACAATTCGGATATTGAAGATTACAGAATCGAGATCTGGAATAAGCTGGGTTCTCAGCAACAATAAAAATAATTTTTCAGATAGATAAAAAGCGGCAAAGTTTTTGCCGCTTTTTTTGTGTGTAACGCAGAGCAATAGAGAAAAACATTCATTTAAATGTAGTATATTTGCTCATTAGAAAAAATTTAGCAAGTGAAGTTCAGTAAAGAATTAAAAGCTGGTGTGATCGCACTATTGGCCATTGTCGGCTTTGTGGTGCTTTTTCAATTTATGAAAGGCAGAAGCCTTTTTACTACCGATAATATATTTTACGCACAATATGATAATGTCGAGGGATTGGCACAATCTTCCCCTGTTTCCATTAATGGATTAAAGGTAGGACAGGTTGATAAAATCATTCCTCATACATCTAAGGACGGTAAAATCGATTTTCTCGTAAAAATTACGGTTGATAACAATTTTGAGTTCTCAAAAAATTCAACATTGGAAATTTTTGAACCGAGTTTAATGGGAGGAAAAGAAATGAGAATTAACCTGATGTATGGAGGTCCAACGGCAAAAGACGGAGATACTTTAAGAGGGGCATTTAAATTAGGAACTTTAGGAAGCCTTTCTTCACAGGTAGGTCCTGTAAAAGATCAATTACAGGTTGTTTTACACAGAGTAGACTCTCTGATGACGAATGCCAATCAGCTTGTAGATGCGCAAAACAGACAGGAAATTAAATTATTACTGGCTAATCTTAACAAAACAGTTGCCGCTTTACAGACTACGGCAGGAAGTGTAAATTCCTTAGTGGGTCACAACGATCCTAAACTTCAGAAAGTATTGGATGATGCAAGTCTTACGATGCAGAGCGGAAAAGTTACTTTAGATAAATACGGAAATTTAGCAGAAAGCATTGATACTAAAAAGCTGAATGCTACCATCGCTAATTTAGATGCAACAGTAGGACAGTTAAATAATGTGGTTTCAGGAATCGACAGAGGGGAAGGAAGTTTGGGGAAAATTATGAAAGACGATCAGCTTTACAATAACCTGAATGCCGCTTCAAACAATCTTAATTCTTTGATCGAAGATTTGAAAGCGCACCCAAAAAAATATGTTAACTTCTCCGTTTTCGGAAAAAATAATAAAGACTAATTTTTTAAACCATGCATTATATCCCTAATATTATTTTTCTGATTTTATTAATTGCAGGTTTTGGACTTTTTGTAAAAAGTCTGCAGAAGATATATAGAAACATCAGATTAGGACGTGAGATCAATCGCAGCGACAGAAGAGGAGAAAGATGGGCAACAATGGCAACTGTTGCAATGGGGCAGAGTAAGATGACAAAACGTCCTATAGCCGGAATTTTACACCTTTTTGTGTATGTAGGATTCATCATCATCAATATCGAACTTATCGAAATTGTGGTGGATGGAATCTTCGGAACACACAGATTTTTATCAACCATTTTAGGAAGCACCGTTTATGGTTTCTTTACCGCTACTTTAGAAGTTTTGGCACTTTTAGTCGTAATTGGCGTTGTTGTATTTTTTATCCGTAGAAATTTTTACGGAGTAAAAAGATTAACGATGAAAGAACTTTTAGGCTGGCCAAAAGAAGATGCAAACTGGATTCTGATTATCGAATTTGCTTTGATGATGGCTTTCTTTACCATGAACGCTTCAGACTTTATTCTCCAGTCAAATGGTTACGATCATTTTGTAAAAGTAGGATCTTTCCCGATCAGCGAAATGACTTTCGTTCCGTTCCTTGAAGTTTTCAGTTTTGATAATGGATTCTTATTCGGTGTTGAAAGAGCAGCTTGGTGGTTCCATTTTGTAGGGATTCTATTCTTTATGAATTATCTTTATTATTCAAAACATTTACACATCATTCTCGCTTTTCCGAGCACTTGGTATGCAAATCTTGAAGAGAAAGGAAAATTCAATAATCTTGAATCTGTAACGAAAGAAATTAAACTGATGATGGATCCGAATGCAGACCCTTATGCAGCTCCGGCAGAAGGAGAGGCAGAAACACCTGCAAAATTCGGAGCAGAAGATATTTTTGATCTTAATCAGGTTCAGTTGTTAAATGCCTATTCATGTACAGAATGCGGTCGTTGTACTGCAGTTTGTCCGGCAAATATTACCGGCAAAAAATTGTCTCCGAGAGCCATTTTAATGAAGACAAGAGACCGTCTGGAAGAAGTCGGCAAAAACATTGATAAAAACGGAAAGTTTGTAGACGACGGAAAAAAACTGTTGAACGACTACATTACCAAAGAAGAATTATGGGCTTGTACAACCTGTAACGCATGTACAGAAGCTTGTCCTGTATTGCTAGATCCGCTTTCTATCATCTTCGAAATGAGAAGATTTTTAGTAATGGAGCAGTCTGCTGCACCACAGGAATTAAACCTGATGATGACAAATGTAGAAAACAACGCTGCACCGTGGCAATACAATCAGGCAGACCGTTTAAACTGGGCAAAAGACTAATTAATCAATCACGCAATTTGTAAATTTGAAAATTGATAGTATATTTTCAAATTTCCAAATTCTCACATTTTCAAATTGACAACAATGGATTTCAATATAAAAACAATGGCAGAATATGCTGCCGAAGGAAAATCGCCTGAAGTTTTATTTTGGGTAGGTTGTGCCGGAAGTTTCGACGACCGCGCTAAAAAAATTACGAAAGCATTTTGCAAAATTTTAAATAAAATAGGCGTGGAATTCGCGGTACTTGGGCAGGAAGAAAGCTGTACAGGAGATCCCGCAAAACGTGCAGGAAACGAATTTGTTTTCCAGATGATGGCTTTAACCAATATCGAAATTCTGAACGCTTACGAAGTAAAAAGAATCGTTACGGCTTGTCCGCACTGCTTTAATACGCTTAAAAATGAATATCCGAATTTAGGAGGGAACTATGAAGTAATGCATCACACCCAATTCCTTAAAAAATTAATGGAAGAAGGGCGTCTGAAAATTGAAGGTGGCGCATTCAGCGGTAAAAAGATTACCTTCCATGATCCCTGTTATCTGGGAAGAGCCAATGAAGAGTATGAAGCGCCAAGACTTTTACTGGAAAAACTGGATGCCGAACTGGTAGAAATGAAGCGTTGCAAGACCAATGGTCTTTGCTGCGGAGCAGGAGGCGCACAAATGTTTAAAGAACCTGAAAAAGGAAAAAAAGACATCAATATCGAAAGAACTGAAGAAGCTCTGTCTTTCGAGCCTAAAGTTATTGCAACAGGATGTCCTTTCTGTAATACGATGATGACGGACGGTGTAAAACATTTCAATAAAAATGATGAAGTAGCCGTGAAAGATATTGTAGAACTTTTAGCGGAAGCTGAAGATTTGTAAGAATATTTCTAAAAATATAAGACTCAGGATTTTTCCTGAGTTTTTTGTTTGGTGAGAATTCCACCTTGTCGGATTATGGTGTGAAGAAAAAATTGTAATTTTACCTTTTAAATTGATCAAAATGAAGATTGAAGAATCTAATATTGTAGAAGCAAACGACTACAGAGTAATAATATATCCTGCCTCAAGACCTTTTGAAACAAAAGAAGCCAAACAGATCACTGAGAAACTTTTTGATTTTCTGGCAATTTGGGCAGCACACGGAAAACCGCTTTCCTCATCTTTTAAGATTGAAAAAAATCAGTTTATCATCATCTGTGTGGATGAAGAAAAGGAGATGGCTTCCGGATGCAGTATCGATGCGCTTGGGAAAGTAATGAGAGAAATTGATGAAGAATATCAATTGGGATTATTCGACAGAATGAAAGCCAGCTTCATAGAAAATGGAGAAGTAAAAACCTTAAAGCTGAATGATTTTAAGTCAAAAGTAAGAAACGGAGAAATTGCTAAAGACATTCAGGTTTTTGATTTTTCTAAAAATACCTATCTCGAATTTATAGGAAATTTTCTTTTGCCATTCGATAGAAGTTGGGCGGCTTCTATAAAGTAATAATTCATGCAGGTCCTTTTTATTTCATCATGGTTTCCTAACAAATTAGAGCCTACCAACGGAAATTTCGTACAGAGACATGCGGAAGCCGTTTCTTTATTGCACGATGTAGAAATTTTACACGCAATAGGCGATTCTGGACAGAAGGAAAGCTATATTTTCGATCAAAATCATATTAATGGAGTAAAGACGATTGTAGTTTATTATAAGAAGTCTAAAAATCCTGCATTAAATTTTTTAAGAAGATTTCGGGCGTATAAATTGGGGTTTTCACAGATCAAGAAACCGGATTTGATACACGCCAATATTTTGGATAAATCTATGTTGTTTGCGGTTTATTTAAAAAAAAAATATCAAATTCCTTTTGTTATAACAGAGCACTGGTCTTTATTTCTTGAAATCAACAGAAACAGACTCTCATTTTCAACGTTATCTGTTGCCCGATTTATTGCAAAAAGAGCATCATTTATTTTTCCGGTAAGTGAGAATTTAATGAATAACTTAAAAGAGTTGAAAATTGGTGAGAAATTTAAAGTTGTTGGAAATGTTGTAGATACAAATCGTTTTACTCCTGCAAAACATCATTCAGATATTTTCAGATTTCTTCATATATCCAATCTGATCGCTTTAAAAAATCCGGATATTATTATAAAAACGGCAATCCGGCTTAGAAGTGAATTTCAGAATTTTAAATTAGAGATTGGAGGCGACGGAGACATTGAAAGATTAAACAAAATCATACAAGAAAATAAGGCGGAAGATTTCATAACAACATTCGGTGAACTTTCTCATGAAGAAGTTGCCCAACAAATGAAGAACAGCGATTGTTTTGTATTGTTCAGCGAATATGAAAATTTACCCTGTGTACTTCTTGAGTCTATTTCCTCCGGCATACAGGTAATATCAACCCGCGTAGGAGGTGTACCTGAGATTGTGAAAAATAACTGCGGAATCATCATTGGAAAGACTGAAGAAGAATTATATGCTGCAATGAAGAGTGTTTTAAATGAGACCTATAAACCGGATTCTCCGACGGAACTTCACCAATACATTGTAGACAATTTTTCTATGTTAAAAATAGCAGAAAAATTCGATGAGATTTACAAAAAAGTGGTTTAAATTATTTTTAATTTAAAAAGCATAAATTTCCAGCCACAAATTTAAAATGAAAAGCTTAAAGGATTTTATTAAAGCATTTTTTGCGAACAAAGGGCAATATGTATTTCTGTCTCTTTTAATAGCGAAAATATGTGCATTTTCAGGCTCTGTTATGATGATCCGGCTTCTTCCTGAAAAAGAATTCGGTATACTGAGTATTGTGGCATCTGTTTTTGCCATCTTTGTTCCTTTCAGCGGTTTTGGCAGTTTTCAGAGTTTAATAAGATTTGGTTCTTTAAGCCAAACTGAAAATGAAAAAAAAGATCTTTCAGTTTATCTTTTTAAAAAAGGATTTCTATATCAGCTTTTTCTAAGCATTGTGTTTTTTTTAATCGCTTTTTTTTATGTAAACCATTATTACCACATATTTTATATATTTCTTTTCTTTGCTGTGAGGCTTATCGGAGTGTATTTTCTTAATCACAAACAGGTTGAACTTCGCATACATATGAAAAACAGCGAATATGCCATGCTTAATAATATCGTGAATATTGGAGGATTGGTCATGATGATTGCTTTTTCTTTTTTTTGGGGACTCTACGGATATTTGCTTGCTAATTTAATTGCTCCTTTTCTTTCTCTTTTCTGGTATAAGGAGCCGCTGTGGAAGATTGCTGTCCCCAAAATAAAATTTCAAAAGAAAGAAATCTGGAATTTCGCGTTTCATGCATCGGTTACGGCTTTATTATCAGATGCTTTTTTTTCTGCAGATATTTTACTCCTCAACTTTTTTAAAGATGAAAATGCAGTTGCTAATTACAAAGTCGTTCTGCTTATTCCGTCTAATATTACTTTTTTGGCACTTTCTTTTATGCAGAGCGATTATCCTGTTTTGGCAAAAAACTCTTACAGCAGATCTTTTTTAATTAACTATATTATTAATTATTATAAAATATTTATCCCTGTTTCTATATTAATATTTGCATTAGGCAGTTTTTTCAGCACCGCCTTAATTCAATTATTTTTCGGAGTAAAATATGCAGACAATTCATTTGCTTTTTGTCTTTTATTAGGAGCGTTTTGTGTGAGTATGCTTTTAAGAAACCTTTACGGGAATATGCTTTCTGCGGTAGGATTAATGAAAAAAAATACTCTCTATTCCATTTTGTCTTTGCTGCTCTTAGCAGGATTTTCTTTTTTTTGGGTTCCTGAAAAAGGAGCTTTAGGAATGGCGTTTTCTTTAGGGCTTACATTAACTATTATCGGTTTTTTCATGATGTTTTCATTCTTCATTTATCTTAGAAGATTGAAATGAATTATATTTGTAACATGAGAAATATTGTTTTTGGATTTCTGGTTATTTTTTGTGCCTTTCTGAGCTGCAGAACGGATGATGAAGATTTGCAGAAAATCGATCAGATTTTGAACATCTATATGAAGAATGGGGCAGGACGAGATCTGTTTCATGCAAAAAAAGATCAGACTTATTATACGTATTCACTAAATGATGTTAACGGAACCAAAGACGTTTCTCCGGTAAGCAGTACTTTGCGTGCTACTGCAGATTCCACACTTTTTATTGAATATATTGCAGGAGCCAAAAGAGTAGGGCTGGATACGCTGGATCCGAACAATAAAACCTATCAGTCGGTAATTACGGTTTCACTGGTGAAGAGACTTAACAGTACGATTCTTGATACCATTAATGAAAGGCTCAGAATTCAGTATCGCATGACGCCTTCGGTTTTTGAGGTCTCGAAAGTCTATTACAACGATACTTTAAGATTTACAAAAACACCGGGTTCCCCGAATGTTGTTACGATCGTAAAATAATTTATACATTTGCAAAACTGTTGACATTCTGATGTTCAACATTCTAATAACTAACATCTAAATAAAATGTTACAAGTCAATTTTTTGCGCGACAATAAAGAGCGCGTTTTAGAAGGTCTTAAAAAAAGACAATTCAAGAATCTTGAGTTGGTAGACGAGGCTATTGCTACCGACGAAGAAAGAAAGAAAATTCAGTTTGAATTGGATTCCCAACTTTCCGAAATCAATAAAATCTCCAAAGAAATCGGACTTTTAATGAAAGAAGGAAAAAAAGAAGAAGCAGAATCCGCAAAATCTAAAACAGCGCAATACAAAGAGTCGACGTCGGAATTGAAAGCTCAGTTAGATGTAAAAGAAAAAGAATTAATCAATATTCTGTATCAATTACCTAACATTCCGAATGAAAAGGTAAAAAATGGGGCTTCTGCGGATGATAATGAAATCATATATCAGTCTCATGATGTGGAAGGTCTTGGAGAAGGAGCAATTCCTCACTGGGAACTAGCAAAAAAATATAACCTTATTGATTTTGAATTGGGTGTAAAGATTGCAGGAGCAGGTTTTCCGGTATATTTAGGAAAAGGGGCAAGATTGCAGAGAGCTTTGGTTCAGTATTTTTTAGATAAAAATGTTGAGAAAGGATATATGGAAGTAAATCCTCCTCACGTTGTAAACGAAGCTTCAGGATACGGAACAGGACAGTTGCCGGATAAAGAAGGGCAGATGTATTATATTCAGGCAGATGATTTATATCTGATTCCAACGGCTGAAGTTCCTGTAACGAATCTCTATCGCGATGTATTATTTGAAGAAAAAGATCTTCCTGTTAAAAATACAGCCTTTTCTCAATGCTACAGAAGAGAAGCGGGAAGTTACGGATCACATGTAAGAGGTTTAAACCGTCTTCACCAGTTTGAAAAAGTTGAGATCGTAAGAATTGAAAAACCGGAAAATTCTTATGCCGTATTGGAAGAAATGGTAGAACACATTAAAGAAATTTTAAGTGATCTTGAATTACCATATAGAGTTTTAAGACTTTGCGGAGGAGACACTGGTTTTGCTTCTGCCATGACGTATGATTTTGAAGTTTGGAGTGCAGCTCAGGAAAAATGGCTTGAGGTAAGCTCTGTTTCCAATTTTGAAACCTTCCAGGCAAACAGACTGAAATGTCGTTATAAAGCAGATGGAAAATCTCAGTTGGTTCACACCCTGAACGGTTCTGCAATGGCATTGCCAAGAATTATGGCTGCTTTGCTGGAAAATAATCAGACAGAGGAAGGAATTAAACTTCCGAAGAAAGTCGCTGAATATGCGAAGTTTGATTTGATCAGCTAAATAAAATTTTGTCTATATACAATAAAAACCACTGTTGTTCAGTGGTTTTTTATTTGGTTTATCTAAACGATTTCATTTGAAATGAATTCATGATTAATCTTTAATGAATCGTGTTGACGTTGAGTTTCCGTTTTTGTCAATCATTTGTAAAATATAATTTCCTTTGGCTAAACCTGATGCATTCAGTTGTGGATTTTTAACTGAATTCTTTTGTGAATAGACTTTTTGCCCAACCATATTGAAAATATTTAATTCCACTATATCGTTAGCTGATTTTACATATAACTGATCTTTTACAGGATTAGGATAAACAGAGGTGACTCCATCTATTTCAACAGACTTCACCCCCAACACACTTCCGGAATTAATTTTCACATAAGAAAAGTTTCCTTGCAGCACAGATGTTGAGCTCGACCAGCAAGCGGTAAAAAGTGTACCATATCCCGAAACACCTGTTCCTACAGCATCAACGGAAGTTGTTGTTCCGTTGCTTCCGGTATGACGTATTTCTATTACAAGATTAGTACCTGTATATAAATAAGGAGTATTGAAATTTATATCAAAACTGAAACTTCCATTGTTTGTAACGGCGCCGGATGGTATTAAAAGACTTCCTGAGCGGACTTGTGTCTGCGTTCCCACAACGTTAGCTGCAAAATTAAGCTGTCTGTTAGCCGGTTCTACGCCGTCACTAAGATAAATCTGATAATCCGGGTAGGTTGTATTTGAGGCAGGCCATGCAGAGGCTGCACTTGCAGGAATTCTAAGTGATATCGAAGTAAGATACTTTCCTGATAAAGCAGTAAGCTGAGAGTCATCAATAATCAGTTGATAAGTTCTGGTAGAATTGGCAAACGGTCCTGTAAAAGCTGCTGTTGAAGTCAAATTAGGAACAGTTACTGAAGTTTGGGCTTTCGTTGCTGAAAAAAATAAAATAGCACCAACCGTAAACGCATGACATGCAATTTTACTAAGGTAGCTTAGTGTTTGATGTTTTTGAATTTTCTGAAATGAGGGAAAAGGTAGCTTTATATACATATATTAAATTTTTAGTTACAATAAAGATACGAAATTGATTGTATAATAAAATTGAATTTAAAAGATAATATTGGTAACTGTATTAAATTTTTAATCGAATTTTTGCGTGAATAAATTGTTATTTGTATGATTTGTATAATGTTAATGTCTGGTTTGATCATTCCGAATTATAATTAAAAAACCCTCCGGATATACTTCAGAGGGTTAAATCTTTTAAATTTAGCATTACTACTAATGACAATTTACTTTACTATGATCATGCGTACTGTGATCTCCCGGCAAATGACAGTCTCCCTGATTGTCTTTTGAAATGGTCATGGCTTCTGCTCTCGGAGAAATATAGGGAATTCCCAGTTCCATTCCCCGGACAATAAAAAGTCCGCCCAAAATAATCATGACAATCGGAATCACTTTTAAAACTTTCACTCTAAAAGTCTGATTCATGAGATTTCCGACCAAAACTACCGCGAACATAAAAGGAAGTGTTCCCAAACCGAATAAAGCCATATACAAAGCGCCCTGCCATATTCCTCCGCTTGCTAAACTTGCCGTTAAAGCCATATAAACCATTCCACAGGGTAAAAAACCATTCAGAAGACCTGTAGTAAATCTTGAACGGTAATCTGCCTTTTGAAGCAGTCTTCCCAAATTCGATTTTACTTTGAATAAAAATTTTGAAAAAAACGGAACTTTAGAAGCAAAATCTTTTCCTCCAAACGAAAAAACAGCCATAATAATAAGTAGAATTCCCACAGCAATTGTAAGATATTTCTGGAAACCTGCCATTTCAAAACCTTTCCCGATAATTCCAAGAATTGCTCCCAAAAGGGAATAGGTGAAAATCCTCCCGAATTGATAAGTGAGATTCTGAAGGTAGAAATTGGTTGCCTGTTTTTTTGTTAATCCCATCGACAATGCAATAGGTCCGCACATTCCGATACAGTGGAATCCTGATGCAAAACCCAACCCGATTGCCGATATTACAAGTGCTATTTCCATATCACATCATAATCCATTCTGTAGTCTGTTTTATCTTTTGTCCAGCTCAAACGAAGGGTATAATTCCCCAGTTTCAGAACCTGTGCAGGAATTAAAAAAGACTGATTGGCATCTAACTGTACCGTTTTATGAACATCCAGGTTCTGATCGTCGGTTCTGTTCAGTACAAATTTTACGGAAGTATTAGAGTTATTATAGTCTTTTGGAAAAGTGATTCTTATTCCTGCTGGACTCTGGCTGTAAACAGGTTTTTCCTTCAGTTCGTCAGCTCTTTTCTTAGCATCAATTACGTCCTGATATTTCAGTTCTTCTTCATAATAATTATCCGTTACCATTTCAGAATTCTTTTGTCCGTTCGGAAAAAGAAACATCATGGATAAAATAAAGATCATAAAGGATGCTAAAGCGATAATTACACCGTGTCCCCAATTAAAGTTTTTCATTTCTAAAAATTAAAATTGTAATTTGAATGGTCCTTCAAAATATGTTTTGTATGAATCTACCAGTTTCCCCTTCATATCATAAACTCCGATTGTGATGTTCTGCTTGGAAAGCGTCATTTCATTTTCCGGAAAACTGATGTTGATGGTTCCTTTGGTAATTTTGTCTCTGTCTACAGAAATTTTACTCGATTCGCTGTAGATCACCTCTCCATGTTTCGGCTCGATAATCTTGATGGTTACAATTTTTTTCTCGTTGGTTTTATTTAAAAAAGTATAATTGTACGTATTGGTAATTTTTCCGTCTCTCACAAAGAACGTGCTTCCTGCAGGTTTAATGAATTTGGCTTCCATTTCGGCTCTGCTTGTAAGAAGATAGCCTAAAAATCCTGTAAGCAGTAAAAGAACCACTGCAAAACCTTTCATTCTTCCTGTAAACTTAAACTCGGTCTGCTTCTCGATCTCGTTTTCGGTAGCGTATCTAATCAATCCTTTCGGAAGACCTACCTTTTCCATAACTTCATCACAGGCATCAATACAGGCTGTACAGTTTACACACTCAAGCTGTTGTCCGTCTCTGATGTCTATTCCGGTAGGACAAACCACCACACATTGATGACAATCGATACAATCACCTTTTCCGGCTGCTTTTCTGTCTTCTCCTTTTCTCCATTTTGCTCTGTTTTCACCTCTTTTAAAATCATAGAAAACATTAATGGTATCTTTATCTATTAAAACCCCCTGTAATCTACCGTAAGGACAAACCAATGTACAAACCTGCTCTCTGAACCATGCAAATACAAAGTAAAATGCAGCGGTTAAAAGAATCATAACAATAAAGTTGGTAGGATTGGCAAAAGGTCCTTCAGAAACTATTCTGAATACTTCTTCATATCTTACGATATACATGAACATGAAGTGAGTAATAATTAACGAAATCACAAGAAAAATCGTCCATTTTAGACTTCTTTTCCAGATCTTTTCGCTGTTCCACTCCTGTCTGTCAAGCTTCATCTGTTTGTTTCTGTCCCCTTCAATAAGATAATCTATTTTACGGAAAATAAATTCTAAAAAAATTGTCTGAGGACAGATCCATCCGCAGAAAATTCTCCCGAAAGCCATCGTAAAAATGATGATGAATATTAAAGAAGTAATTGCGCCAAGTGTAAGGATAAAAAAATCCTGTGGATAAAAAGGCTGTCCAAAGATGAAGAACTCCCTGTCAATTACATTAAATAAAATAAGAGGGTTACCATTAATTTTGATGAATGGCACTGCAAAATAAATCAGCAGTAAAACATAACTTACAATGCTTCGGTAGTTGGTATATTTTCCTTTTGGTTTTCTGGGAAAAACCCATTTCCTCTTACCGGAGCGTTCCATTGTCCCGATAGAATCTCTATAAGTTTCAGGGTCCAGAACTTGTCCCTGTCCTCCGCGTACTTCTGTTTCTTCTATGTCTGACATTTATGATAGTTTTTAAAAAAAGAAAAACATAATTCGTTACTATTTTTTAATTTAATAACAAACTATGTTTTTCATATGTTCTAATTTATTTAAGTTAAATTATTCTTTTTCCCAATGTGCCTCTGTTCCCTGAGGAGCTGCACCACCTTGAGCCGGTGTTATCGGAGGCAATTCCTGATTGATGTGATATACATACGCTGCAATCTTTTCAATTTCAGCACCCGAAACTTCTCCGTTCTTACCAAATGCTCTCATCGCAGGATTGTTAGGAGAACCATTCCAGTCCATATTGAATACGTTTTTGAATAACGTTTTCTCAGGCTGGTTGATCCAGAAATTATCCGTAAGGTTTGGACCAATTCCACCACTACCGTCTTCTTTGTGACAAGATGCACAGTTTGTTTTGAACAATTCTTTTCCTTCAGCAATATTATCAGCAGAATATTTAGCGGTCTCAATCGTTACCGGAGGCTGCTCGCTGTTATACTTTTCAATCGCTGCCAACTGTTCTTTGTATTCCTTCTCATATTCGCTCAACGGATGTGCGAAATCTGTGAAAGAAAATGCTGCTACATATACAATACAAAAAGCAGTCCCAAAATAGAATAAACCTACCCACCATTTTGGCAACTGGTTATCCAGCTCCATGATTCCGTCGAAACCGTGGTCGATAAGGATATCTTTTTCTTCTGCTGCAGATTGCTTCTTGAATGCTGCATTATATAATCTTGTAAAGTAAGGTACTTTCTTTTCAGCTAAATAAGCTGCCTTTTCTTCAGGAGATAATTTTTTGAATTTATTGTTCTCAATTAAATCTCCGATTGCACTATGGATATAAGCTAAAATACCTCCGATTACTACAGTTCCCCAGAAATAAGGAGAAGATAGGAAATCATAGCTTTGTACAAACAGATAATAAAAAACTATTAAAAGTCCAATTATTATTAAAATGTTTATAACAACCGGTGTTCTTTGTTTCATAATAAGTAGTTTAATTTTTTAAATTAAAATCGTCATCACTGTCATCCTGCAGAGGCGCTTCTTCTTCCTCTTTGTAATATTTTTTAGGCTTGCTAAAAACGTAGATTACCAAAGCAATGAAGAACAGCATAAAGAAAATCAGAGCCAAAGTCTGGTAAAAGCCAGCGTTTTCGGTATTGGATAAGATGTCTTTAAAATTCTGAGGGATCATGATGTGAACCTTTTAATATGTTAGTTATTACTTGCTGTTTTGATTTCAGTTGTCTTAATATCTGTTCCTAATCTTTGAAGATAAGAGATAAGCGCTACAACTTCTTTTTTCTCTAATTCTCCTTTAGGTCTCTTCGCATAAGCTTCCTTCAAATCCGGTGCTTCAGACATAATATCTCTTACGATTTTTGAAGCCTGATTGTTTGCCCAAGAGTTGGCAGAATCAATTTCAGCTTTTGTGTAAGGTACTTCGAAAGCACTCTTCATCAGCTTCATTTTATCAACCATTTTAGATCTGTCTAAATCTGTTGCAATTAACCAAGGGTAACGAGGCATGATAGATCCCGCAGAAGTTGATCTTGGGTTATACATGTGCTTGTAGTGCCAAGAACTTGGGTTTTTACCACCTTCTCTATGCAAATCCGGTCCGGTTCTTTTAGATCCCCAAAGGAAAGGTCTGTCGTATACGAATTCCCCTGCTTTAGAGTACTGTCCGTTTTTACCGTTAAATCTTACGATCTCATCTCTGAATGGTCTTACCATTTGCGAGTGACAAGCATTACATCCTTCTCTGATATAAATATCTCTACCTTCTAATTCTAATGGAGAATATGGTTTTACTGCTGAAATAGTAGGTACACTCTTCTTAAGAGACAGAGTAGGAATAATTTCCACCATACTACCGATTGAAATCGTTAATAAAGATAAAATACCTAATAATACAGGAGTTCTTTCTAACCAAAGGTGAGTTCCTTCTCCTTCTTTACGTTTTCCGCTGATGTTAGCCAATGCAGGTGCTTCAGCAGGGACATCTTTCTGGAATGATCCTTTTCTTACAGTAGCCACTAAGTTCACCACCATTACAAGAGCTCCGGAAAGATAAAGAATACCTCCCACAAATCTCATTTTATAATAAGGAACAATAGCCGTTACAGTATCAAGCCAGTTTTTCCAAACCAAAGTTCCGTCCGGGTTGAACTGTTTCCACATCAATCCTTGTGTAAATCCTGAAATATACATTGGAACCGCATAGAAAATAATTCCTAATGTTCCCAACCAGAAATGAAGATTTGCCAGTTTGGTAGAATAGATTTTTGTTCTCCACAATATCGGTACAAGATAATAGATTACACCAAACGCCATAAAGCCGTTCCATCCAAGTGCTCCAACGTGTACGTGACCAATAACCCAGTCTGTAAAGTGACCGATTTTGTTAATGTTTTTTGTTGCCAAAAGAGGTCCCTCGAAAGTTGCCATACCGTAGCACGTTACTGCTACAACAAAGAACTTAAGAATAGGATTTTCTCTTACTTTATCCCAAGCTCCTCTTAAGGTAAGAAGACCGTTAAGCATACCTCCCCAAGATGGTGCAATAAGCATGATAGAGAAACCGGTTCCTACCGCCTGTGCCCAAGCTGGTAATGCTGTATACTGAAGGTGGTGAGGACCAGCCCAGATATAAACGAAAATTAATGACCAGAAGTGAATGATAGACAGTTTATAAGAGAAAACCGGTCTGTCTGCAGCTTTTGGTAAGAAGTAATACATCAAACCAAGAACAGGAGTCGTCAATACGAAAGCTACCGCATTGTGACCATACCACCATTGTACGATGGCATCTTTTACCCCTGCATAAGCTGAATAAGATTTCCATCCTGTGAAAGACAAAGGTACTTCAAGGTTATTGAAGATGTGCAGCATTGCTACTGCGATCCATGTACCGATGTAAAACCAGATCGCTACATAAAGGTGTCTTACTCTTCTTTTCGCAATCGTTAAGAACATATTGGCTCCGAAAATGATCCATGAGAATGCGATCAAAATATCAATCGGCCATTCGTGTTCCGCATATTCCTTAGAAGTGTTGATTCCCATAAAGAACGTAACGTACGTTACAAGAATCATAATCTGCCATGTCCAGAAATGGATCCAGGACAATGTATCACTGTACATTCTTGTTTTCAGTAATCGCTGTAAAGAGTAATAAACTCCCACATAAACGATATTCATTACGAATGCAAAGATTACAGTGGTTGTGTGCAACATTCTGATTCTTCCGAACCCGAACGCTCCATGAGTATTAATCAATCCCTGGATACTTCCACCTAAACTATTAATGGTTGTATCGTCTGTTCCAAAAAAGAATTCCGGAAGCTCAGGATAGAAAAGCATTAATGCGGCCGTAAGTCCGAACAGAAATCCTATGATCCCGAAAGCAACGGTCGCATAGAGGAATGCCCGAACAATACTGTTGTCATAACTAAACTTTTGTGTTTCCATATCAACTATTCACTTTTTTCTTCAATTTTTTTCTTTTCTCCTTTTTCATCATCGCCCTCTTTGTTGCCAGATTCTTCTTTTTCCTTGATCTCATCGGAATCGAAGAGTATTCGTACAGCCGGAGACTCATCATCTTCAAACTGTCCTTTTCTGGCATACACTATAAACACGACCAGGAAAACTGCAGCCAAAGAAACACTGCATAGGATCATTAAATATAGAATATCCATTAGACAACAAAATTAACGTATTTTCGGGTTTCAAATTTAGTGAAAAATAATGACTTTCATCACGAAATACGGCTTTTGGCTAATTTAAAACGAATCTAAATAAGTCTTTCTAAGCCCCTTTTTTGAAGTATTTTCTTCCCAGAATCCAGGTCGAAAGTGTAGTGAATGAAACCACTGTAATAGAACTTGCAGGCATAATTAAAGCAGCGAAAAGAGGATGCATGTGTCCTGTAACTGCGTAACCTAAACCAACAACATTGTAAAGAAAACTAATTATAAATGTCATTTTCACAATTGTCATAGAGCCTTTGCATACATTCAGATATTTGTCTAAGCTTACCACTTTTTCTCCATTCATAATTACATCCGAAGAAGGGGTAAAACTGTTGGAATCATCTGCAATCGCAATACCTACATTGCTTTGTTTTAAAGCTCCGGCATCATTCAGTCCGTCTCCAAGCATGGCAACTTTCATGTTCTGATTCTGAAGGTTTTGAATATAATTCAGCTTGTCTTCAGGATTTTGATTGAAAGCCATTCCTTTGTAATTCGGAATTAATTCCTTTAATTGATTTTCCTCCGAAGAATTGTCACCACTCAGAATGAAAACTTTATAATGGGTAAGTTTTTTAAACAAATCCTTTAAATTTTCGCGGTATTCATTTTTAAAGATGAATTTTCCTAAAAATTCATTGTTTTTACTGATATAAACTGCGGTTTCAAGATTTTTTGATTCCTGATTGTTATATCTCGCAGAACCGATTTTGTAAACATTTCCCCGTACGTTTGCTTCGTAACCTTTTCCTGAAATTTCCTGAAAACTTTCAACCGGGAAATATTCATCTTTTACCTCAATGAATTCGTATAATGATTTTGAAAGCGGGTGATTGGAGTTTTTTAGTAATGTTTTGATATTCAGTAAGTCAAATTCTTTTATTTCAGCGCCCTCAAATTTGATATTTGATTTTTTTCTGTGCGTAATAGTTCCGGTTTTATCAAAAACAATCGTGTCTAATTTGGCAATTTTCTCAATTGTTAAAGTGTCTTTTACGTAAAATTTATTTCTGCCCAGAATCCTCATAATGTGCCCGAATGTAAACGGAGCGGACAACGCCAACGCACAAGGACACGCGATGATAAGAATTGCAGAAATTACCTGAAACATTTTCTCCAGATCTACAGTGTACCAGTAGATTGCCGAAAGCAGTGCGATTCCTAAAATAATGAAAGTGAAATATTTACTGATGTTGTTAGTTAACGTATCAAGTCCGGTTTCATGTTTTTTGAAGGCTTCTTTATTCCAAAGCTGGGTAAGATAACTTTGGTCAACATTCTTAATCACTTCAAGTTCCAATGATGATCCGATCTGTTTTCCTCCGGCAAAAATTTTATCTCCCGGCTGTTTGCTGATGCTTTCGCTTTCTCCGGTAATGAAACTGTTGTCGATATTACCTTCACCATTAATCAGAATAGCATCTACCGGAATAATCTCCTGATTTCTTACCAAAATCCGGTCGCCCACTTTAATTTCAGAAAGCAGAATATTTTCCTGTTTACCTTCAAAATCAACTTTTGTAACGGCAATAGGATAGAAAGATTTGTAATCTCTGTCGTATGAAAGCGCATTGTACGTTCTTTTCTGAAAGATTTTACCCAAAAGCATGAAAAATAAAAGTCCGCATAAAGTATCAAAATATCCGGGGCCGTAATTCGTGGCAACTTCATATAAACTTCGCCCGAAAAGCACAATAATTCCCAAAACAATCGGAACATCAATATTCACGATTTTATTTTTCAGACCGTACCAAGCGGATTTATAATAATCTGAAGCAGAATATACAACAACCGGAATAGACAAAAGACACATCAAAGCTCTGAAAAGTCCTTTGTAATGCTCCATCCAGTAATCTTCGCCGCCTACATACTCAGGAAAAGCAAGGAACATCCCGTTTCCGAAGGCAAAAGCCGCAATGGCAAATTTTACAAGTAATGATTTGTCTAAATTTTCAACGTTTTTATCGGCGGTTTCCAGACTGATAACCGGTTTGTAGCCTAAATTTGTTAAAAAATTAGCTAATTCGCTTAATTTTAAATCGTTATGATTAAAAGAGATCTGTAAGGTCTTTCTGGTGAAGTTAACCTGAGAATATTTAATGTGTTTATTCAGTGTATGAAGACTTTCCAAAAGCCATATACAGGAAGAACAGTGGATTACAGGGATTTTAAAGGTGACTAAACTTGTGCTTCCTTCAGAAAAATCCGTTACCTTTTCAAAGATTTCAGGAGTGTCGAGATATTCAAACTGTGAAGAACTTTCGTCCGGACGGATTCCTGCACGTTTATTTAATTCATAAAAATTACTTAAGTTGTTCGTATTCAGAATTTCATAAACAGATTTGCAACCGTTGCAGCAGAAAGTTTTTTCATCAAACAAAATTCTTTCTTTTTCGATCCCTTGACCACAATGAAAACAGTTCTCGCTCACCTTCATAAATTATTGAACTACAAAATTATAACAATTTTTTTTGTTTATCGAGTTAAAAAGTTCTATTTTTGTGATAAATGTCATATAAAATGTCGCAGGAACAACAAATTGCAATCGAGGAGAGGTTCGCAAGAGTTTTTAATGATAAATCATTCAGGGAAAGGCTTTCCAGTGCTGATTTTGAAAAATACATTAACGCTAAAAAGAAACTGAGTTTTCAAAAACACGAAACCATTTTCGAAGACGGGGAAACGCCGAAAGGTGTGTTCGTTCTGGAAAAAGGAGCAGCGAAGTTATCAAAATCGGGAGCTTTCGGGAAAGATCAGATTCTGAGATTCATTAAAGAAGGCGACATCATCGGTTACCGTTCTTTGCTTTGCGGAGAAAATTTTCAGGCGAAAGCGGAAGCAATGACGGATATTGAAGCTACTTTTTTACCGGCGGATATTTTTATGTATCTGTTGGAAGTAGATTCCCAGCTTTCCTTTGTGATGCTTCAGAAAATCGCTTACGAATTGGGAGAATCTTCCAATACCATTACTTTCCTTGCTCAGAAAACCGTAAGAGAAAGACTCGCGGAAATTCTTCTGTTATTGGAACAGAAATTAGGGGTCGATCCGGAAGGATTTATCAAAATTTCTTTAACAAGAGAAGAGATCGCCAATATCATCGGTACTGCAACCGAAAGTGCAATCCGTCTGATCTCTGAATTCAAAGGAGACCATCTCATTGAAGTAGACGGAAGAAACATCAAAATTCTCAACCACGACAAATTAATGAAACTAGGTCACGTAGTTTTATAAATCATACAAACTTGAAGTCGGCTAAATGCCGACTTTTAACTTTTAAAAAATAGATACATTATGTCTGTTCATTCTGAAATTAAAAAAGTTACAACTGAAACCTTGCGTAAAATGAAATTCGACAAGGAAAAAATAACGATGCTTACAGCATACGATTATACCACTGCGAAAATGGTGGATGCGGGAGGAATTGATGCGGTTTTGATCGGAGATTCTGCGGCAAACGTAATGGCGGGTTTTGAAACCACATTGCCAATTACTTTGGATCAGATGATTTACCATTCTCAAAGTGTAGTCAGAGGAACCGACAGAGCTTTGGTAGTTGCCGATTTACCTTTCGGAACGTATCAGAGTAATCCCGAAAAAGCTTTGGAATCCGCCGTAAGAATGATGAAAGAAGGAGGAGCTCATGCAGTGAAAATTGAAGGCGGGAAAGAAATTTCAAAATCAATTAAAAAAATTATCAACGCAGGAATTCCTGTAATGGGACATTTGGGATTAACACCACAATCGATCTACAAATTTGGAACATATAAAGTAAGAGCCAAAGAAGAAGCAGAAGCAGAAAAATTAATTGCCGATGCACAACTTTTGGAAGAATTAGGATGTTTTGCAGTAGTTTTAGAAAAAATACCGGCAGATTTAGCTAAAAAAGTAACGGAATCTATTTCTATCCCAACCATAGGAATCGGAGCCGGTGCGCATTGCGACGGACAGGTTTTGGTGTATCATGATATGGTGGGAATGAACAAAGGCTTCAGCCCAAAATTTTTAAGAAGATATCTGGATTTGTATACAGAAATCACCGAAGCAGTTGCGCAATACGTAAAAGATGTGAAAACTCAGGAATTTCCTAACCAAAACGAAAGCTATTAATGGATCATCAGAAACTTCAGACCATTCAGGGGTTTATTTCTATTCTTGCCGTAGTTTGTCTTGCGGTAGGATGGTTTAATCTTTTTTCTCCGGATATTAACGAACTCCTTTCCAAGAGGATATTTTACATCATCGTAGGAGTAAGCTTCATTTTGCAGGCTTCTTTATTGCTGAACAGGAAATTTGTTTATCCGATGTATGCCGCTGCTGCACTTTGCATTATCGGAGCATTTTTACCTTATGAATCGAATCTTACAGGAATGAAAACCATCGGTCTTTTGGCAGGGGTAATTATTTCTTTTGCCAACAGATCCAATTACCGTCAGTAGAAAAATGGAGGAACAGATTGTTTATGAAGACAACCATCTTCTCGTCATCAATAAAAAAGTCGGACAGCTTGTACAGGGCGACAAAACCGGCGATGATTCTTTACTGGAATTGATCAAAGATTTTATAAAAAAAAGAGATGACAAACCGGGAAATGTGTTTCTCGGTTTGGTTCATCGCATCGACAGACCGACTTCGGGTCTCGTGATTTATGCTAAAACTTCCAAAGCGTTGTCCCGTCTCACGCAGATGGTGAAAAACCGTGAAGTGAAAAAAACATATTGGGCAGTTGTCGCAAAAGAGATGATTCCCAAAACGCAGAGACTGGTTCACTATTTAAAGAAAAACGAAAAGAATAACAAAGCCATTGTTTTTCCAAAAGCAACCGAAGGAGCAAAAGAAGCTATTCTTACGTACAATGTAATTAAAACGTTAGACAATTATCTTCTTCTTGAAATTGATCTTGAAACCGGAAGACATCACCAGATCAGGGCGCAGTTGTCAAAAACAGGAGTTCCCATTAAAGGCGATCTGAAATATGGTTCACCGCGTTCCAATCCCGATGGTGGAATTAACCTTCACGCCAGAAAACTCGAGTTCATCCATCCTGTTACAAAGGAAAAAATAGAAATTACGGCTCCTGTTCCGCAAAATGATGCCATTTGGAGAGCCTGCGAAGAGTAAATTTCCGTAAAAACACTTACCCAAAACAGGGATTTTACTGTAATGATTATTGTTTTTTAGAAATAGTTTTACACTATCAATCTAAAGAACAATAATCATGCTTACATTGGGACAACTTAAAGAAGCTACCTGCTCAAAAACTGCATATGCTTCGCAATTCTTACCGTACGTTACAGCAACATGTGATAAATTTTCCATCAACACGCCTTCACGAATGCTTAATTTTCTTGCACAGGTCGGTCACGAAAGCGGCGGATTGTTTTACACCGAAGAACTTGCGAGCGGAAGTGCCTATGAAGGAAGAGCAGATTTGGGAAATACCCAGAAAGGAGATGGCGTGAAATTTAAAGGAAGAGGGCTCATTCAGATTACCGGAAGAGCCAATTATAAAGCCGTTTCATTGGCTTTAGGAACTGATTTTGTAACAAATCCTACATTTTTAGGAGGTAAAAATGTTACGAAATGTAATGCTGTCCAACTCAAAAATGCAGCAGAAAGTGCGGGTTGGTTCTGGAATAGCAGAAAACTAAATGCTTTGGCAGATCAGATTGACATTACCAAAAGCATTGATACCGGAAATAATCTGGTTGTTTTCAAAAAAATCACAAAAACCATTAACGGTGGATACAACGGCTTGCCCGACAGACTCAACCGCTATAAAGCAGGGTTAAGTTATTTCCTTTAACTAAAAATATTTGGCCATGAAAAATATATTATTCTTAATCATTTTTCTTTTGATCAATAACTTCTCTGCCCAAAAACCTGTTCTTCATGATCTGAAAGATCCTAAAATGCATGCGGGTTGCTATATCGACGGAAAAAATAATCCGGTTGCCAATTTATCCGAAGACGAAGGCGCTTTATTTAATCTTAACGGAAAAAATGAAATTTTTCCTTCCATCAAAGGAACAAAAGAATATCCCGAAGCCTTTGGAAATAAAACCTATAAAATTTACATCCGCGAAACCAAGTCGGTAAAGGATGGAGAATCCTGTATTGAAAATAAAGTCTATTCAATAAAAATTATTTACAAGAAAAAAGCCTATTTCTATTCTAAAAAAGGAATGTGTGGCTGTTAATTTTCTTTATAATATATTGTCTTAAACACCAAAGACTATCTTGATCCGGAGATGGTCTTTTTTATTTTTAGGAGCTATTTCCCGCTTTCGCTACTCGCTTTTTCTGGGTTTCGGCGGGGGCGGAGCCGCCGCCGAAACCCAGAAAAGAGCTCAGACACGCCGCTCAATCGAGGCTAAATTGCGGTCTTTTGTTTTCAGTATTTGAATTAAATCAAAAAACATCCGCACAATCGGCAAAATCTGCGAGATATATAAAATTAAAAATCGGTTCATGAAAAAATATTTTCACGCTTCGCGCAGCAAATATATTTGCCTTTGCTTACTAAACTAAGAAGTCTTAATAAGAACTCTTTGCGTTAAAATCAAAACCTCTGCACTATCCACAAAATCAGTTAGCTAAAATTAAAAAAATCAATCCAAAAAAGAATATTTTAAAGCTTCGCGCCGCAAATTTATTTGCCTCTGCTTACTAAACTAAGAATCCTGAATAAGAGCTCTTTACGTTGGAATCAAAAATCTCTTTATCATTAGCAAAATCAAAAACTTCAGACTTTCCTCCTTCACAAAAAATTTTGCCCATTTCAAAAAAATGTCTAACTTCGTCCCATACTTTAGGGGTGTCTGTTGAACAAACGGGCTGAGAATTTACCCTTTGAACCTGATTTCTAGATCATACTAGCGTAGGGAAAAGTGAGATGACTTTGCTGTACATTCTACTGTACAATCATGGATATTCCTAAAGTGTTTTAAAAAATTTAGGAATGGAGCTCACAATCAATCACACGACAAAAAAGTTCGAAAAACTTCCCGAAAATCTGGAAGCACTTATTGCTATGGAATTACCTGAAAAGAAAAAAGGAATTGCTGTAGCACTCAACAACCGTATTATTCCGCAGTCATTCTGGGCGGAAACATTCCTCAACGACAAAGATTCAGTTTTAATTATCACAGCCACTCAGGGTGGTTAAAAAAATATTTTTATGGCTCATAACATCACACGTTCACCATTTCCGAACTCAAAAAAGATCTATGTTGAAGGGACAATTCACCCGATCCATGTAGCAATGCGCGAAATACAGCTCAGTCCGACAAAACTCAGCAACGGAAAAATGGATGAAAATCCTCCTGTTACCATTTATGATACATCAGGACCTTACACCGACGAAAATTTTGAAATCAATATCGAAAAAGGACTCCCAAGAATCCGGGAACAGTGGATTTTAAACAGGAATGACGTAGAAATTCTCGACGGAATTACGTCAGAGTACGGAAAAGCCCGCCTTGCAGATTCAAAATTGGACGAACTGCGCTTTTCATATAATCATAAACCTAAAGTAGCCAAAGAAGGTAAAGAAGTTACCCAGTTGTATTACGCAAAACAGGGCATCATCACTCCCGAAATGGAATATATTGCCATCAGGGAAAACCAGAGAATTGAGCAGTTGGATTCCGTTTCAAAAGACATGGCTTTCCAGCATTCGGGAAACAGTTTTGGTGCCAAAACGCCGAAAAATAAAATCACGCCTGAATTTGTAAGAGACGAAATTGCAGCGGGAAGAGCCATCATTCCCAACAACATCAATCACCCCGAAAGCGAACCGATGATTATCGGGCGGAATTTTTTAGTTAAAATTAATGCCAACATCGGAAACAGTGCCGTTTCATCAAGCATTGAAGAAGAAGTGGAAAAAGCAGTCTGGGCTTGTCGATGGGGCGCAGACACCATCATGGACTTATCAACCGGGAAAAACATCCACGAAACCAGAGAGTGGATCATCAGAAACAGTCCGGTTCCCATTGGTACCGTTCCCATTTATCAGGCATTAGAAAAAGTAAAAGGCGTTGCAGAAGATTTAACGTGGGAGATTTTTAAAGATACCTTGATCGAACAGGCAGAACAGGGCGTTTCTTACTTCACAATCCACGCAGGAGTTCTACTGAGATATATTCATTTAACAGCAAAGCGGATGACAGGAATTGTTTCCAGAGGAGGTTCAATTATGGCAAAATGGTGCTTATTTCATCACAAAGAAAACTTCTTATACACACATTTCGAGGAAATCTGCGAAATCATGAAAAAATATGACGTTGCGTTTTCTTTGGGTGATGGTCTTCGTCCCGGTTCAATTGCCGATGCCAATGATGAAGCGCAGTTTGCAGAGCTTGAAACTTTAGGCGAATTAACGAAAATCGCATGGAAACAGAATGTTCAGGTGATGATCGAAGGTCCCGGTCACGTTCCGATGCATATGATTAAAGAAAATATGGAGAAGCAATTGGAAGTTTGTGATGAAGCTCCGTTTTACACTTTGGGACCTTTAACAACAGATATTGCACCGGGTTACGACCACATCACTTCAGGAATAGGAGCGGCAATGATCGGTTGGTTTGGTTGTGCCATGTTGTGTTACGTTACGCCGAAAGAACATTTGGGACTCCCGAACAAAGAAGATGTAAAGGTGGGAGTGATTACGTACAAACTGGCGGCTCATGCTGCAGATTTGGCAAAAGGACATCCCGGAGCACAATACAGAGACAATGCGTTGAGCAAAGCCAGATTCGAATTCAGATGGGAAGATCAGTTCAATCTTTCTTTGGATCCCGAAACCGCGAGATCTTATCACGATGAAACACTTCCGGCAGACGGAGCAAAAGTAGCCCATTTTTGTTCGATGTGCGGACCTAAATTCTGTTCCATGAAAATTACCCAGGAAATCCGTGAATCTGCCGAACAGGGAATGCTGGATAAATCGCAGGAGTTCATCGAAAAAGGAAAAGAAATTTATATATGATCATCGTTATCACTCCCGAAGAACTGGTTCAGAATGAAACTGAAATCATCAATGCATTATTTCAGGAAGGGCTGGATTTGCTTCATATCAGAAAACCTTTTATCCATTCAGAAGAAATGACGGATTTTATCCAAAACATACATTCTGAATTTCATCACCAATTGGTTTTGCACAGTCATTACGATTTGGCTGAACGTTTTAATATTTCAAGATTTCATTTCAGAGAAACCGACAGACAGAATGAATTGTATAAATCTTTCACAGATCAAAGGATTTCAACTTCTGTTCATGATATTGAGACTTTTAATGAATTAAGTGACGATTGGGAATATGCTTTTATCAGTCCGGTGTTTCCGAGTATTTCAAAAAAAGGATACGGAGAAAATTCGAATATTTTGAATGAGATTCAAAAACGAAATCATTCAAACGTAAAACTGATTGCTTTGGGAGGGATTCATGAAAACAATGTTAGTGGAGTTTTCAACAGCAGAGTAGACGGAGTGGCTTTGTTGGGAGCAATTTGGGAAAGTAATAATCCTTTAGATATTTTCAGAAAATGCAGGAAGAACGTCCTTTCGTAATGAGCATTGCCGGCTTCGATCCAAGCGGAGGAGCCGGTGTATTGGCAGATATTAAAACATTTGAACAGTTAAAAGTTCACGGATTGGCTGTCTGTTCAGCAATGACTTTACAAACAGAGTCCGAATTTTATACGCTTCAATGGCAGCCGATAGATGAAATTTTATCAGCGACCGATGTTTTGATGAAAAAATATAAAGTTGAAACGGTGAAAATAGGAGTGGTAAAAGATGCCAAATTTTTAGCTCAGATTGTAGAAAAGCTTAAATCCATTAATCCTGAATTAAAAATTGTCTGGGATCCGGTTTTAAAAAGCACATCGGAATTTTCTTTTTTTGATTTGAATACCATTTCCGAGCTTAAAAATGTTTTACAAAAAATAGATTTAATCACACCCAACTATCATGAATACAATGTTTTGAAAGAACATCATCTTTTTGAACCATCAGAAAATGGATGTTCCGTATTAATAAAAGGCGGACATCGGGAAGATGAAATCGGGACAGATATTTTATGGGAAAATGGAAAAGAAATTTCAATCGAACCCAACAATACAACCGCTCTATTTTACCCGAAACATGGGTCAGGCTGCGTGCTTTCATCCGCAATTGCAAGTCATTTAGCAAAAGGAGAAAACTTAGAAAATGCCTGCCGAAAAGGAAAATTATACATCGAAAAATTTTTAACAAGCAATCAGATGTTTTTAGGATTTCACTCCTGAAAATTAATATTAAAACTTTGTGTTCTTTGCTAAGTGAAACGCCTTTGCGAACTTAAAAAAATATTTAGTAGTTAAAAAAAATCTTAGCGCTCTTAGTGTTAAAATCAAAATTAAAAAATGGAAAAATTACAATACATCTCTCAAGGTTCATCTTTAGAAGTTCAGGAAAAGAACATCCGAAAAGCTCTTGATTATGGCGCAAAATGTATTCAGGTTCGCTGGAAAAATGCATCCGAAAAAGATTTTATCACACTCAGTGAAATTTCAAAAAAGTTATGTGCAGATTATCAGGCTGTTTGTATTATTAACGATCATGTTCAGATCGCGAAAGACGTTGATGCGGATGGAGTTCATCTGGGACTGAAAGATATGTCCGTAGAAAAGGCGAGATACATTTTGGGAGAAAATAAAATCATTGGAGGAACAGCCAATACTTTTTCAGATATTCTTCAGAGAATGGTCGAACGCTGCGATTACATCGGATTAGGTCCGTTGAGATTTACTTCCACCAAAGAACAATTAAGTCCGATATTAGGATTCGAAGGTTATGGTGAAATCATCAATAGCTTAAAAGAAAAATCAATTGAGATTCCAAAAATTTTTGCCATTGGTGGAGTGGTTTTGGAGGATATCAGACAGTTACAAGAAATCGGAATTTATGGTGTTGCTGTTTCCGGGCAGATTACCAGTCAGCCTTCTGTAATTAATGAATTCAGAAGCATTTTAGAATTCAAATAACTCTTAGAAACATCTAAATTAAAAAGTAAATATGAAAAATCAACCTTTAAAAATAGCCGACAGAATCTTTGAATCGCGATTGTTTTTAGGAACAGGAAAATTCGGAAGCCTGTCGGAAATGGCGGATTCCATCATCGCCTCAGAAAGCGAATTGGTAACCATGGCTTTGAAAAGAATCGATGCCCATTCTTCGGAAGATGATATTTTAAGCGCGTTAAAACCGACAAAATCCCACCTTTTACCCAATACTTCTGGAGCGAGGACAGCAAAAGAAGCCGTTTTGGCGGCGCAGTTGGCAAGAGAAGCACTGGAAACCAACTGGGTGAAACTGGAAATCCATCCCGATCCGAAATATCTGTTACCCGATCCTATTGAAACATTGTACGCAACAGAGGAACTGGCAAAATTAGGATTTGTCGTGATGCCTTACATTCATGCAGATCCTGTTCTGTGCAAACGTCTCGAAGATGCAGGAACAGCCGTTGTCATGCCTTTAGGAGCACCGATCGGAACCAATAAAGGATTGAAAACAATGGATTTTCTGGAAATTATTATCGCTCAAAGTAATGTTCCGGTTGTAGTGGATGCTGGAATTGGCGCACCTTCCGATGCGGCAAAAGCAATGGAAATGGGAGCCGATGCGGTTTTGGTAAATACGGCAATTGCGGTGGCGAAGAATCCGGTAAATATGGCATTGGCATTCAAAGAGGGTGTGATTGCGGGAAGAAGAGCTTTTGAATCCGGTTTGGGAGCAATTTCACATCACGCAGAAGCTTCAAGTCCGCTGACTGCCTTTTTATTTGATTAAAATTAAATGAAATGAAGAGTTTTAAAGATTTTTTTGAAAAATACCAATGGGATGAGGTGAAAACGAAGCTTGGAAAAGTAACGTTAACTGATGTTGAAAAAAGTCTTCAGAAAAAAAATAAAACCATAGACGATTTTTTGAATTTTCTGTCGCCGGTTGCTTCTCAAAAACTGGAAGTGATGGCAAAAATGACTCAACAGCTTACCCAAAAGCGTTTCGGAAAAACCATTCAGTTGTATGCGCCGTTGTATCTTAGCAATGAATGTCAGAATATCTGTACTTACTGCGGTTTCAGTCTGGATAATTCCATTAAAAGAAAAACACTTTCTGAAGCCGAAATTCTTATTGAAGCCTCCGTTTTAAAATCAATGGGTGTAAACCATGTTTTGCTGGTGAGCGGTGAAGCCAATAAAACGGTCGGAATTGATTATTTTCTGAATACGATTCAGCTTTTAAAGCCTCATTTTGCTAATATTTCGATTGAAGTTCAGCCTTTATCTGAAGAAGAATACCGACGGCTCCATAAAGCGGGAGTACATGCGGTTTTGGTTTATCAGGAAACCTATCATCATGAAGTGTACAAAGAATACCATCCGAAAGGAAAAAAGTCGAATTTCGAATTTCGTCTGGAAACGCCCGACAGAATTGGAAAAGCCGGAATTCATAAAACAGGACTCGGCGTTTTACTGGGGCTGGAAGATTGGCGGGTAGACAGTTTTTTCAACGCATTACACATCGATTATCTTCAGAAGCAATACTGGAAAAGCAGATATTCAGTTTCATTTCCGCGCCTTCGACCTGCGGAAGGGATTATTGAGCCGAATTTCATCATGCCCGACAGAGATTTATTACAGCTCATCTGCGCTTACCGGATCTGGAATGAAGATTTGGAGATTTCTATTTCCACAAGAGAAAACGAAAAATTCAGAAATAACATTATTTCATTGGGTGCAACAGCAATGAGTGCTGCTTCTAAAACCAATCCGGGAGGTTATGCGGTGGATAAAGAGTCGTTGGAACAGTTCGAAACCAGTGATGAAAGAAGCATGGAAGAAATCAAAAATATCATTAAAAAAGCAGGCTACGATCCGGTAATGAAAGATTGGGATGTGGTTTATAGCGGAATTTAAATTAGAAATTTGAACCATTAAGATTTTATTAAGGAGTTAAGTTTAATTAAGAAAATATTTAAAAATATTTTTTTAGTAATTCAGCTTATTTTTATTTGCTTGCAAATACTTAATCTTTCTAAACTCCTTAATAAAATCTTAATGGTTCAAATAAAAATAATCAATGAAAAAAGAAGATATCTTCGCAAGATACAGCCGACAGATTTTCATAGAAGAAATCGGTCTGGAAGGTCAAAAAAAAATAATGAATTCTAAAGTTTTGGTAATCGGAGCCGGAGGTTTGGGAAGCCCCGTTATTCAATATTTGGCTGCTGCAGGTGTCGGAACTTTGGGTGTCGTGGACTTTGATGAGGTGGAACTCCATAATTTAAACCGACAGATTATTCACAATGAAAAAACGGTTGGAATTTCTAAAATAAAAAGCGCCGGAATATTTGTCAGAAATCTAAATCATCAAATTAAATTTATTGGAATTGAACAAAAAGTAGATGAATCAAACGCAGAAGAATTGATTTCCGGATTTGATATCATTATTGATGGTTCCGATAATTTTAAAACGAGATATTTAGTTAATGACGCTTGTGTACAATTCAAAAAGCCTTTGGTTTATGGAAGTATTCTCGGATTTTCAGGGCAGGTCGCGATTTTTAATTATAATGGCAGCAAAAATTTAAGAGATATTTTTCCGAAACCGCCTTTTGAAGAACAACTTCCGGATTGCGACAGTTTAGGCGTTTTGGGTGCTTTACCCGGAATTGTAGGAAGCATGATGGCGAATTTAGCTTTGAAAATTATTACAGATTTACCATTGCAGTTGAATCAACTAACATTGATTGATACATTGAATTGGAGATTCCAGACGATTGATTTCTAATTTAAACACAAATAGCACGAATGCTTTGCACAAATAACACAAATATTCTAAGTTTTAGCTAAAGCCTTTCTTTCGGGACATAAAAAAGCGGACTAAAGTCCGCTCGTATCGATTAAACACTAATGGCACAAATTTTTTTGCACAAACCGCACAAATATTCTAAGTTTTGGCTAAAGCCTTTCTTTGGGCATAAAAAGCGGACTAAAGTCCGCTCCTATTGATAAAATAAATACTTATTAGTTTCAATTTTGCTTAATCATTATAAATCAAAATTATTCGTGAAATTTGTGTAAAAACATTCGTGCAATTTGTTTTTAAACAAAAAACTACTGTCCCTGCTGCATCACACCGCCATTTTCATCTTTCTTCGTCTGATTCAGAATGTTTGCATCTTCTTTTGCCAATTTGTTCTTCGTCGGGATTTTGTAATTAACCGATAATCCGAAATTTCTTGAGTCGTATTTGGTTCTTAGCATAACTGTTTCTCCGGAAGGCGGATTCGAGCGAACCTGCATCAATTGTCCGTTGAAAATATCATTGGCAAAAACAGAAACCGTCAAACGATTATCCATAAACTTCTTCGTAAGCGTAAGATCCACAGAATTGTTGAATGGTTTTTCTGCGGTGAAATAAAAATATCCTGCTTTTGGAGTCAGATAACTGTAATTGGCTGTTAACTTGATTTCTTTCGGTAAGATAATTTGCGTCATCAGATTCAGAATCCAGAATCCTTTATTGTTCAGATTGTCAATGTCATGCTTTTGATAACCTGCGTAAATGTACATGAAGTTGATCTTATCCGGATTGAAATTAAACTTCATAATTTCGCTCAGCGGTTTGCTGAAAATCATGAAAGGAACCGGTAATCCGACGTTGAAATTGTGGATTTTCATTTCAGAAATATTAATCTGCTCGTTGAAGAGATTTTTTCCGTCTTTTCTGATGATCTGCGCTACCTGATTTTTCGCTGAACTTACACTGTATCCGATAAATGCATAATCGAAAGCTGAAATTTTTATTTCATAATTATCAAAAATCGTTGGCTGAAGATTCGGGTTTCCCGTTACCTGCGTATTCGGTCCCTGAAATGTGGTGTTGTTAGGATTTAAGGCAGAAATACTCGGCAAATTGATCTTTTTATTGTAATTCGCTGCTACGTATACCTGATTCATCAGATTGTACTGAACACTTGCGTTCGGGAACAATTTAAACTTGTTAAAAGGAAGAAGATCTGCCTCAATAAGATTTTTGTTGTTGTAATATCTTGTAACACCGGAAATATCATAATTTTCAGCACGCGTTCCCAAAATAAAATCAAACTTTTTCAGCTTAGCCTGAAACTCCAGATAAGTTGCCGTTGTCTGTCTGGTGTATTCTAAATTCGTAATTCCTTTGCTTTCCGTATCAAATTTCTGATGCTCGTACAATCCTCCCAAACTTACTTTTCCGCCGTCCAAAATCTTTAAAGGCTGAGAATAATCTACCTTAAAGTTGGCGATTTCCATATCCGATTTGTTGTTCAGCTTATTAGAAAAAGGAATTCTTGGACTATTTTCAACAGGATTGGTATAAACCACATCTGTAAAAATATTATCCTGAATAAATTTACTGTCGGATTTTGTAAAACCAAACTGGAAATCCAGCTTTTGGGATTTTTCTGTAAAACGTTTCTGATAAGTTACCACAGCTTCCTGTCTCAAATTATCGGTGTGAGCTGCATCAAAGGATGAAAAATTTCCTTCTCTGATAATGTTTGGATTCAGATAATACGGAAGATCTGCAAGTCCGTTGCTGGCTGTATAATTATCATTGTTATTATGGTAAATATCATAATTTAAAAGCAATCTGTCCTGTCCGAGATCAAAAGTAAGCCCAGATTTTGCAAAATATCCTCTTCCCACTCTGTCCGTATTGCTTAACATCAGATTGTCCTGATTGCTGTTCAGCATACTTTCACGGTAATTCTGTCCAACATTCAGTTGCCATCCGAAAATTTTATTTCTCGCATTCAGATTCAGAGAGTTGCTTGTTCTGCTTCTGAATTTATCATAATTCGTAAAAGAATAATTTCCGGAATAGGTTGCCGTTAAATATTTATTAGCATTCTTATTCGTAATAATATTCATGATGGCACCGCCTGAAGTGGCAGGAAATTCCGCACCGGGCTGTGTAATAACTTCAATTCGGTCTACAGAATTGGCGGGCATTCCTTCAAGAAAAGAATTTAGCTCATTGGAAGTAATGTTCAAAGGTCTTCCGTTTAAATAAACATCCAGAACTTTTCCCTGATACATCATTCCTGCGATATCTGTAGAAACCAATCCGGGAAGTTTTTTGATGCCTTCCAGAACGTTTCCGTTATTAAGCTGCGGCTGTTCCGAAAAATCGAAAATCGTACGGTCGGCTTTTTGTTCAACGGCTTTTTTAGTTTTGGTAATGGTTACTCCTTCAATTTGTTTTTCTTTGGTTGCCTGGTTATTCGTTTTTTCCTGGGCAAAAGAAAAGATGCTGCCCAAAAGTGATAACGCAATAATTGCTTTTTTCATAATGTCTTTCTGATATTCTATTAGACAATGAAAAAAGTACTTTTGTTACATTTTTATTCACTTAAATTTAAAATCTATACCCTGCGGAAATAAAGAGGCGGAATAATCCACCATACTGATCTCTGTCTGAAGCAGATAAATTTTTAACAATTCCGGCTTCCAGACCAGCTTCCACAAAGAGATTTGATAGAAATACATATTTTTCTCCCACTCCGGCTCCGATTCCTAAAGATGATCCCCATTTCTCATTATTTAAAGTCTTACCATTATCGTCAAGCGGAGAATATTTGTCTCTGTTGTAAATAGCTAATGCTTCAATAAAAAAATCTTTTGCAATACCTTCATTGTCTGTGTAAAATCTATAATATGGCATAACCGTATATTTTTCTTTCCATTGGTATATAAAATAACTTCCTATTCCGGCATTGTAATTAATAATTCGTTCATATCCAATATCAATTCTTGATTTAAATATTCCAAAGGCATTAATTTTTACTTCGTTGTTTTCCTGCGCGAAAGAGAGTAGAGGAAGAAATGATAAAAGCAGTAAAAGTTTTTTCATAGTTCAGTTTTACTCTTAGTTTTTAAAGCCTAAAAATAAGCTAAATCAATATAAAACAAAAAGCAACTTCAATCTGAAGTTGCTTTTTTATGATTAATTAAATCTAACAATTAATTTTTCTCCTGTTGTTTGATCAGATTCAGAGCAGAACCTGCCTTAAACCAGTCAATTTGCTGATCATTGTAGGTGTGGTTTGCCATCACAATGTCTTTCGTTCCATCTGAATGGATGAATTCTAAAGTCAGTTGTTTCCCCGGAGCAAACTGATCAAGATCCAGGAAATTGATTACATCATCTTCCAGAATTTTATCATAATCTGCTTCATTGGCAAAAGTAATTCCCAACATTCCCTGCTTTTTAAGGTTGGTTTCATGAATTCTCGCAAACGATTTTACCAAAACAGCTTTTACGCCCAAATGTCTCGGTTCCATTGCAGCATGCTCTCTTGAAGAACCTTCCCCGTAGTTTTGGTCTCCCACAACGATGGATGGAATTCCTGCGGCTTTATAATCTCTCTGTACAGCAGGAACTTCTCCGTATTCTCCTGTAAGCTGATTTTTAACTTTATTGGTTTCCATGTTGAACGCATTAACTGCTCCGATCAACATATTATTTGAAATATTATCAAGGTGACCTCTGTATTTCAGCCATGGTCCTGCCATAGAAATGTGGTCGGTGGTACATTTTCCGAAAGCTTTTATTAAAAGTCTTGCTCCTGTAATATTTTTACCATCCCAAGCCGGAAATTCTTCCAGTAACTGAAGTCTGTCTGAAGTTGGGCTTACATTTACCACTACAGAAGATCCGTCTTCAGAAGGTGCCTGATAACCATTGTCATCCACAGCGAATCCTTTTTCCGGTAATTCAAAACCTTTAGGCTCGTCTAATTTAATCTGCTCTCCGGCTTCGTTGGTTAAAGTATCGGTAATCGGATTAAAATCCAGTCTGCCCGAAATTGCCACAGCAGCTACCATTTCCGGAGAAGCTACGAAAGCGTGTGTATTTGGATTTCCGTCTGCTCTTTTTGCAAAGTTTCTGTTGAAAGAGTGAATGATTGAATTCTTTTCACCTTTTTCAGCACCTTCTCTGTCCCATTGTCCGATACAAGGTCCGCAGGCGTTTGTAAAGATTCTAGCATTCTCAAATTTTCTGAATGAATTCAGGAAACCGTCTCTTTCTGCGGTAAATTTCACCTGCTCAGAACCCGGATTAATTCCTAAAATAGCTTTTGGTTTCACTCCTTTAGCAACGGCATCTTCCACGATAGAAGCTGCTCTTGATAAATCTTCATAGGACGAATTGGTACAAGAACCAATCAGTGCCCATTCTACTTCTAATGGCCAACCGTTGGCTTCTGCTTTTGCCCTGAATTCAGAAACAGGCGTTGCCAGATCCGGAGTGAAAGGTCCGTTTAAGTGAGGAGTCAGTTCAGAAAGATTAATTTCAATTAGCTGATCAAAATATTGTTCAGGATTTGCATACACTTCAGGATCTCCTGTTAAATGTTCTGCAATCTGATCTGCCGCATCTACAACATCCTGTCTTCCGGTAGACGAAAGGTATCTTCTCATGGAATCATCATAGCCGAAAGTAGAAGTCGTTGCTCCGATTTCCGCTCCCATGTTACATATGGTTCCTTTACCTGTCGCTGAAAGAGATTGTGCTCCTTCTCCGAAATATTCTACGATGCAGCCTGTTCCTCCTTTTACAGTAAGAATTCCTGCCACTTTTAAGATCACGTCTTTTGCGGAAGTCCAGCCCGACATTTTACCGGTTAGTTTTACCCCGATTAATTTTGGCATTTTAAGTTCCCAAGCCATTCCCGCCATTACATCTACAGCATCTGCACCGCCAACTCCGATGGCAACCATTCCTAAACCTCCTGCGTTTACAGTATGAGAATCGGTTCCGATCATCATTCCTCCCGGGAAAGCATAGTTTTCCAGTACAACCTGATGGATAATTCCGGCTCCCGGTTTCCAGAAACCGATTCCGTACTTATCACAAACCGAACTCAGGAAATTGAAAACTTCCGAGTTTTTGTTGATACCTTCCTGTAAATCTGCTTCTGCACCTACTCTTGCCTGAATAAGGTGATCGGCGTGAGCGGTTGAAGGAACAGCCACTTTCGCTTTTCCTGCCTGCATAAACTGTAGCAGAGCCATTTGTGCCGTTGCATCCTGCATCGCTACTCTGTCCGGTGCGAAATCTACATAAGAATTTCCTCTTTCGTGTGCCTGTGTTGCATTTCCTTCCCAAAGGTGGGTATAAAGGATTTTTTCTGAAAGGGTAAGAGGTTTTCCCACTACTTTTCTTGCCGCAGCAATTCTTTCAGGGTAACGCTCGTACACTTTTTTGATCATATCAATATCAAAAGTCATATCTGAATTTATTTTTCTTCTGTTTTAATTATTTGCTCTTTGCTATTAAATTAATTAACATCATTAAATTATCAAATTCTATTCCTGTATGCTTTTAAAAAGGATAAAAAATGATAAATAATTCTGAAATTTCCAACCTTCAAGTTAAGAAAAAATAAAATTTTTGTGATTGATCTAAGTTAAAATAATTTTTGCAGATCTTTAAATGGAAAGATTCTAAATAAAAAATTGAAAGATTCTACATCTTTACGAGTAAAATCTTTCAATTCTATAAATTGTTAAAACAGCCTTTATGGCTTCTTTGTAAACTCTTTTAGTGAGCACTTGTACTTGTAAGTTCTTTAATAGAAGGAACAAAAGTAGTAAGGTCAATTCCTTCAACCGCTGTTTTATATTCATCGATGCTTGGAATTCTTCCCATGATCGCAGAAAGTACAACCACCGGAGTTGAAGCTAATAGAGATTCTCCTTTTTTACGTTCAGAATCTTCAACCACTCTTCCCTGGAAAAGACGCGTAGAAGTTGCTAAAACCGTATCTCCTTTTGCTGCTTTTTCCTGATTCCCCATACAAAGGTTACATCCCGGTCTTTCTAGATACATCATGTTTTTGTATTCAACACGAGCTTCGCCTTTAGGAGCATTATCGTCAAACTCAAAACCTGAATATTTCTCTAAAAATTCCCAGTCGCCTTCCGCTTTTAATTCATCAATGATGTTATAGGTAGGAGCAGCCACCACAAGCGGAGCTTTAAATTCTACCGTACCATTTTGTTTTTCAATGTTTTTAAGCATTTGAGAAACAATTTTAAGATCTCCTTTGTGAACCATACAAGATCCGACGAAACCAAGATCTACTTTTTTCTCACCACCATAATACGTTAAATCTCTGATGGTATCGTGCGTATATCTTTTAGAAACATCTTCGTTGTTTACATCCGGATCGGCGATCATCGGTTCTACGATGGCATCAAGATCTACAACAACCTCAGCGTAATATTTAGCATTGGAATCCGGAGTCAGAGCAGGTTTTTCACCGGATCTGATTTCCTCAATTCTTTTATTAGCCTTGTCAATTAATCCCTGAAGAACCTGATTGTGGTTATCCATTCCTTTATCAATCATAATCTGGATTCTGCTTTTTGCAATTTCCAAAGACTCGATTAAAGTAGCATCTTCAGAAATATTGATGGAAGCTTTTGCTTTCATTTCAGCCGTCCAGTCTGTGAAGGTAAATGCCTGATCGGCAGGAAGTGTTCCGATGTGAACCTCAATAATTCTTCCCTGGAATACGTTTTCTCCTCCGAACTGTTTCAGCATCTGAGCCTGAGTTGCATGAACCACATCACGGAAATCCATGTGTTCTTTCATGGTTCCTTTGAATGTAACTTTTACAGATTCCGGAATTGGCATTGACGCTTCTCCTGTCGCCAAAGCAAGGGCAACAGTTCCTGAATCTGCTCCGAAAGCAACTCCTTTAGACATTCTCGTGTGAGAATCTCCTCCGATGATGATTGCCCATTCGTCTACAGTAATATCGTTAAGAACTTTGTGAATAACGTCTGTCATCGCGTGATATTCACCTTTCGGGTCACGCGCTGTGATCAAACCGAATTCGTTCATGAATTTCATTAATTTAGGAATATTAGCCTGTGCTTTTTTATCCCAAACTGAAGCGGTGTGACATCCGGACTGGTAAGCTCCGTCTACTACCGGAGAAATTACCGTTGCAGCCATAGATTCCAGTTCCTGAGCCGTCATTAAACCGGTAGTATCCTGAGAACCTACGATGTTTACTTTCACACGTACATCAGAACCTGCGTGTAAGATTTTACCCGGAGTTTTTCCTAATGCATTTCTGTTAAAGATTTTTTCAACCGCAGTAAGCCCCTGTCCTTCGTGAGAAATTTCTTTAGAAGGTGCAAAAACTACCGGAGCTTCGATGCCTAAAACTTCAGCAGCGAATGTCTGTAATTTTTTACCGAACACGATGGCGTAAGATCCACCCGCTTTAATGAATTCCATTTTCTGCGGTGTGAAAGATTTTGTAAGATCGATAAGTTCCTGATCTCCGTTGTATAATTTTTTCTCTTTGGTATTGATGGTTAAAACCGTTCCCGTTGCAACAGAATAAGTCTGCTCAAGAATAGGTTCGCCTTCTTCGTTAAGAACAGCTTTTCCGTTTTCGTCTACTTTCTTTACCCAGTTTTTAAGATCGATTCCTATTCCGCCTGTTACGTCTACTGTTGTAAGGAAGATAGGAGAAATGCCGTTTGTTCCTCCAACGATAGGAGCAATATTTACGAAAGGAATATAAGGACTTGCCTGTTTTCCTGTCCAAAGTGCAACGTTGTTTACACCGGACATACGCGAAGAACCAACTCCCATTGTTCCTTTTTCTGCGATAAGCATTACGCTTGCATCCGGATGTTTTGCCTGTAACGCTTTGATTTCTTCCTGTGCCTGAGGCGTAATCATACATTTACCGTGTAATTCGCGGTCTGATCTTGAGTGCGCCTGATTACCCGGAGAAAGTAAGTCGGTAGAAATGTCTCCTTCCCCTGCGATGAAAGTAACCACTTTAATTTCTTCAGCAACTTCAGGAAGTTTTGTAAAGAATTCTGCCTTTGCATAGCTTTCAAGAATTTCTTTTGCAATTTCGTTTCCGATATTGAAGGCTTCTTTCAGACGGGTTGTATCTGCTTCATAAAGGAAAACCTGTGTTTTCAGTACTTCTGCAGCCTGTCTTGCAATATTTTCATCGTTGCCTAAAGCAAGATCCAACAATACTTCGATAGATTTTCCACCTTTCATGTGGGATAACAATTCGAAAGCAAAAACCGGAGAGATTTCTTCTACTACAGATTCACCAAGAATAATTTCTTTTAAAAATTTAGCTTTTACACCGGCTGCACTCGTGGTTCCGGGTAAGGTATTGTAAATAAAAAATTTAAGAGAATCAGCCCTGTACTCGTTTGCTGTATCTTTAATCTGTGCGATGATCTCGCTTAATAATTCTGCACTGTCAATCGGCTTTGGATGAAGCCCCTGAGTTTTTCTTTCTTCAATCTCTTGGATGTAATCCTGATAAATATTCATAATAATAGAAATCTTTTCAATCTTAATCGGATGATAATCAACATTATTCACGAGAAGATTATCATCGTGTGTTTTCCGGCAGAATTATTATTTTTTTGTTTATTTGATCTAAGCAAGAAGCTGAAATTTTTAGATAGAATATTAAAAATGACTTCTTTAAGACATCTGTCATAATAAATGCCTGAAAACGTGCCCAAATTTACGGAATTTTACAATTTTTTCAAGTTTAAATTATTTAGATTCTTTATAAATATGTATTTTATATTTTCTATTTTTGGCGATATTTTTGCAAACAATTGATGATTATGAAAAATGCAGCTTCGGTTTTATTCCTTTTTATTTCGGTTTTTGTTTTTTCTCAGGCTAAAACAGTGAAGAAATTGTCTTCGAAGACAGGTTCTAAAACTGTGGTTAAAAAATTACCAGAAAAGGCAAAACTTAATAGCAATTTTCCCATCATCAATGAAGAGCTTCCGCTTTTAATTCCGAAAAAACAGGACGGTAAATTCGGATATGTGAACCAAAAAGGAAAATTCATCATCCAGCCGGAATATCACATTGCGGTATTTTTCTACGAAGACTGTAATCTTCTGAACTCTCCAAATGTAAAACTCAGAAAATTCGGGACTGCGGATTATGCGACGGTAGAAAAAGATGAAATTTCTTACCGTGTCGACAGAACAGGCAAAAGGGTGTATCAGTATAAACAGTCCGATTTGGCAAAATGTCCTCACAAAGAATACGTTCAGCAGCTTTTTCAGGTATATACGATGAATGGTTTTTTCGGAATCATTGAAAAAGCAACGTTTGAAAATCCTTATGATTACAAGCAGTTTAAAATTTATCCTCAATACGACTATCTTTTTATTTTAGAAGGTGATGATGTTGCCAATCCCATGATTATTGCTTCAAAAAATAATGTTTTCGGAGTCGTGGATGTGAATGGAAAGGTGATTATTCCGTTTGAATATTCTGATATTAAACGAAATTTTAGCTGGAAGCTTGGTAAAATGTTCGAGGTTTCAAAAGACAGTAAGAATTATTATTATGTAGATTCGCAGAATAAGACCTATTAGATTTAAACACGAATTGCACGAATCTTTTACAGATAGCACAAACCTTTAATCAAAATGATCTTGGTGAAAAAATAGGTTGAAAAACGTAATTTCCTACAGTTGGTAAATTTTTCGTAATTTCGCGGCTGAAATAAAGGGGTGCTGTAGCAAGCTGAGATTATACCCAATGAACCTGGAACGGGTAATGCCGTTTAGGGAAATTAAAAATGAGCAATAGGTAATGAGCAATGAGTAATCCTCATCATATTACTTATTACCGATTACTAATTACTCATCATAATCCGCCCCTTTTATTCATTAAATTTTAAAGATTTATAGAATGAAAGGATTATTTTTTTTAGGGCTTACCGTTGGCTCTTTCGCTTTTTTACAGGCGCAGAATTCCGATTCCCTGAAAGTAAGGGAAATTGAAGCCGTTAATTTTACCAAAAGACTTCCTGTTGCCAAAGAAATCATCAATGTCCAGAAAGATTTGGACAGCAGAAATTTAGGACAGGATCTCCCGATTTTACTGAAGAATCAGACTTCCATCATTTCAACTTCAGATGCCGGAAACGGAGTGGGGTATACAGGATTCCGGATTCGTGGTGTTGCGGGAAGCGCCATTAATGTCATGATGAACGGTGTTCCGTACAACGATTCCGAAAGTCAGGGAACGTTTTTCGTGAATGTTCCGGATCTTACGAGTTCGGCATCACAGATTTTAATTCAGAGAGGGGTGGGAACTTCCAATAATGGTTCTGCGGCTTTTGGAGCAAGCATCAATGTACTTTCCAAAGATCCTGAAGAGAAGTTTTACTTTAAAACGGATGACAGTTACGGATCATTCAACACCTACAAATATTCTGCGGAAATAGGTTCCGGAAAATTCTGGGGAAACCGTCTTTCTGTGATGGGAAGATATACCCACATTAATTCTGACGGATATATAGACCGCGCTTTCTCAAAATTAAATTCTTACAATCTGACCGCTTTATATGAGGAAGGAAATACAAGAATTCGTCTGATGGCTTTCGGAGGAAAAGAAAAAACGTATCAGGCGTGGAACGGAATCGATAGGAAAACATGGGAAACCGATCCTAAATTTAATTATTCGGGAGCAATTTACGATTCGAACTGGGAAAACATCGTCGGATTTTATGATAACGAAACGGATAATTACCGACAAAACCATTATCAGTTGCTTTTGGAACAGAAATTCAATGAAAGATGGAATTTAGAAACAACGGTACATTACACCAAAGGAAAAGGATATTATGAAAACTATAAGCAGGACGCTAAATTTTCGAAATATAATCTTCCTAACTTCATCAACGGTTCTCAAACCTTAACGAGAGCGGATTTTATCAGAAAGAAATGGCTGGATAACGATTTTTACGGAGTTGTTTCCACGCTTTACGGAAAATTGGGAGCTGTTGATGTGAACTTCGGAGCCGTTGCCAATCAATATTACGGAAGACATTTCGGAAATGTAACGGGCGTTTTTCTTCCTCAAATTGATGAACATGAATATTACAGAAACCGCTCTGTGAAAAACGAAGTTTCAGGTTTTGCCAAAGCACTGGTAAGAATGAATGATTTTGAATTTTTCGGAGACCTGCAATTGAGAAATGTAGATTATGATACAAAAATCATCATGGCAGGAGATGGAGAAGGGGCTGATTTAAATAAAAACTGGCTGTTCTTTAATCCAAAAGCGGGAATCAATTATAAAATTTCAGCAGGAAAAATTTTCGTTTCTTATGCTCATGCGCACCGCGAACCGAACAGAGATGATCTTTTGGCAAACAATGAAGTGAAGGCTGAAAAGCTGCATGATTTCGAAGCTGGAGTAGAGAAGCAGTTCGGAAAAGTGTCTTTTACCGCGAACTTATATTATATGTATTATGTGAATCAGTTGGTTTTAAATGGCGAACTGAATAATGTGGGGGCTTTCATCAGAACGAATTCCGGGAAAAGCTACCGAAGCGGAATCGAGCTTGGAGCTTTGGCAAAACTTTCCAAACAATGGGAACTTTCCGGAAATGTGAGTTTCAGCAACAACAGAAATTTAGATTTTAAAGTGGAAACAGAAACGGGCGTTAAAGATCTCGGAAATACGCAGATTTCTTTTTCTCCGGATGTGATTGCCAATTTAGGTTTGAAATTCAATCCGACACAGAATTTCCAGTTTGCATTGATGAATCAGTATGTCGGAAAACAATATCTGGATAATTCGGAAGATGAAAATTTACAGCTTAAAGATTATTTTTTAACCGATTTTAATGCGCAGTATCAGTTTAAAATTAAAAATAATGAAATTGCTCTGAAGCTTTTGGTTAATAATTTATTCAATAAAAAGTATGTGAACAACGGAGCTGTTTATGACGGTTCTCCGTATTATTTTTCTCAGGCAGGAACGAATTTTATGTTTGGGATCAGCTGGAAAATTCAGTAAACAGTCAGGCTATATTTAAGATTAATTATAGAATGTAAAGTTAGATTTAAGGCTGCTTCGGCAGTCTTTTTATTGTATTTCAGTTTTCAAAATCAATAGGTGCGGGATTTAGCGTGTTTTCAAAATTAAATTCTGTAAAATTTGTTTCATCCAAAAATATAATTCATATTTCTAAACACAAATTCATAATCAATAAATCTCTCAAAAAGTCGTGAAAAAGTCATAAATTTGCTGCCAAATGAATATTTCAGCTTACATTTTAGAATATTTGAAACAATTCGGGACCGTTATTGTTCCGGATTTTGGCGTTTTTTCTTTGGAAAATTCCAAAGCCATTATCAATTCCGAAAATGGGAGCATTCTTCCTCCTGCAAGCAAAATCGTTTACACTCCCGATTATGAGGTAAAGTCTGATGATTTGGCATCTTTTATTGCGGGGCAGAAACATATGACTTTGGAAGCTTCAAAAACAGATCTTCAGATTCAGACCGATTTTTGGAAGAAAAAACTGCAGGCAGATCAGACGCTTGAAATTCAGGGTTTAGGAGTCCTTTTTGTAGAAGACGGCAAAACGCACTTCAAAGGAAACAGACTGCAGTCGGATCATCCGGATTTTTATGGTCTTGAAGAAATTAAGATTTCCGATATCAGCAATAAAAACACTCAGTCAGAAACTTCTTTGAATACCGAAAAAGATTATCAGTTTAATAAATCTATTCTTTGGGCTTTTCTGGTTATCATCCCGATTTTAGGAATCGTATACGTAGCATACACGCAGCAGGAACTTCTTTTCGGAGAGAAATCTTTTGACAAAGCCAATATCTCTGTACAGACAAAAACACACAGAATTCAGGATACTGTAAAAGCTCAGCCAAGAATAATGAATCCGGCTCCGGTTGCAGATTCTTTAAAGAAAGATTCTGTGGTTCCAAAAACCATTCAGCCCGCCGTGCAGAACGCGGCAAAAGTTCCGGCAACTCAAAACAACACTAAGACAACGAAATGGCAAAAATAAAAAAGGCGTCAGAATCTCTGACGGTGATGACGAATATTGTACTTCCGAATGACACCAACCAATTGAGAAACCTTTTCGGAGGAGAATTATTGGCAAGAATGGACCGATGTGCTTCTATTTCCGCAACAAGACATTGCGAAAGAAGAGTCGTAACGGCATCCGTAAATCACGTTTCATTCGATCATCCGATTCCGGAAGGAGGAATTGTTGTGATGGAATCCAAAGTTTCCAGAGCTTTTTCCACCTCAATGGAAATTTATGTAGATGTTTGGCTGGATGATCCGATCAATCATAAAAAAATTCAGACCAACAAAGGAATTTATACTTTCGTTGCGGTAGATGAGTTCAACAGACCGATCCCGATTCCAGATATGGAACCTGAAACAGATCTTGAAAAAGAACGATATGCAGCGGCACTTAGAAGAAAAGAACTTTCCCTGATTCTTTCCGGAAGAATGAAACCCTCTGAATCTATTGAGCTTAAAAAGCTTTTCCAAGAAGATACTACGGCATAATTTCTTTCAAAGACAATCCGCAGAATACTACAGTTATCAATACAGATAGAACCGACAGAATATTTGTCGGTTTTTTATTGCTGCTTCCAATGATGATTCTAAATATTCATCCGTTTTTCTGAACATTTTTTCAGGAAAGACTAAGATTAAACCAATAAAAATTAAAATGATGGCATTAATTGCTGCTTCAAACCACAGAAAAATTTTACTCCCAAAACCATCTGCATCTTCAGAAGAATAGTGAATTGGAATCGTTTCATTAATTGAAGAAAATTTTACCGCTAAAAAAATTAGGTAACCCAAAAACAGCAAAATGGAGAAACTGAAAATGACTTTATATAATTTCATTTTGATGTAAAAATTGAAAAATTCTATTTCACAAAAGCGGTTTCTAAAACTTTGAATCTTACCTTTGCATCAGCAAATATAAAGAATTATGTCTTCCATGAGAATTTTACTCCTCGATAAAAACCACCCCTTAATTACCGAACAGCTTCTGGCTAAAAACTTTATTCTGGAAGAAGATTTCAGCTCTTCTTATGATGAGATTTGTGCTAAAATTGAACATTACGACGGAATTATCATCCGAAGCAGAATTCCTTTAGACCAAAACTTTTTAGAAAAAGCAAAAAATCTGAAATTCATTGCAAGAGTAGGAGCGGGAATGGAAAATATAGACATTCCGGTTGCTGAAAAACTGGGAATTCAACTGATCAATTCTCCGGAAGGAAACAGGGATTCTGTGGCAGAGCACGTTGTCGGAATGTTGCTGATTTTAATGAACCGGCTTTTTATCGCATCGCAGGAAGTGAAAAACGGAATTTGGCTTCGGGAAGAAAACAGAGGCGATGAACTTTTGGGAAAAACAGTCGGACTCATCGGTTACGGAAATATGGGAAAAGCCACGGCAAAAAGACTTTCAGGTTTTGGCTGTACCGTGATTTTTCATGATATTCTACCGAATCTTTCGGATGAATTTGCAACACAGGTTTCTCTGGAAGAATTAAAGCAAAGAGCTGAAGTTGTAAGCTTACATATTCCTCTAACGGAACAGACCTATTATTTGGTGGATGGTCCGTTTATCTCTGATATGAAAAACAATTTCTATTTTGTAAATACAGCAAGAGGAAAGAATGTTGAAACGAAAAGTTTAGTTGAGGCATTAAAAACAGGTAAAGTAAAAGGTGCCTGTCTTGATGTTCTGGAATACGAAAAATCCTCTTTCGAAAATCTGGAAACAGAAAATGAAGACCTTCAATACCTTCTGGAAACCGAGAAAGTAATTGTTACTCCGCATATTGCAGGATGGACCGTTCAGAGCAAGGAAAAACTTGCGCAGGTGATTGTAGATAAAATTGTGGCACAGTTTGCTTAGCCTTGAAATTCAGTAAGATTAGAAACAAATTTTTACGATACTATTTTATGAATTATTTTTAATTTTTATTTATGTTAAATAATTCATAATTTCTATTCAGGAGATACGAATTATTTCGAGTTTTATTAAATTGCCGCTCATTTTCGAAACTCATGACGAAGCGTAATTTTATCCTTGTATTATCTGCATTTTTATTCCTTTTTTCCTGCAAAAAAAAAACTGAAAATCAGGACAGTGTCGCTGAAAGCACCACCAATCTTCCCAATTACGGAAATGTAGACTTAGCCAAAGTTTTTACACCTGCTGAGAATCAGGTTGCCAATAAGGCTTCACTCGCAAATTATATCAACAGTTATTACCAGAAAGTTTGGGAAAACGGTGATCTGAGCGGGGGAATTTTAGTCGCGAAAGGAGATAATATCATCTACGAAAATTACAGAGGCTTTGCCAGAGAAGGAAATCAGAACCCGATCGGTAAAAATACGCCGCTTCATGTGGCTTCCGTTTCAAAAACGTTAACCGCAATGGCAATGCTGAAGTTGGTGGAAGCAGGAAAAGTGAATTTATCCGATCATCTTACCCAGTATTTTCCGGGCTTTCCTTATCCGAATGTTACTGTTAAAACATTGCTCGATCAGAGAAGCGGTCTTCCAAAATATGAATATTTCATCACGAAAATTCAGCCGGCTCCCGCGGAACTTTCAAAAACGTTCCTTATGAATGAGGATATTTTGAATATGATCATTAAATATAAACCGGATCTGGCAAGAGAAACAGATACCGGATTTATGTACTGTAACACGAATTTTGCCATGTTGGCTTTAATTATTGAAAAAGTAACGAAAGTTCCTTTTCCTCAGGCGATGAAAGAAATGGTTTTTGATCCTCTGAAAATGAAAAACTCCTATATTTTTCAGGAAAAAGATATTCCGACGGCATCACAGTCTTTTTATTACGGAGGAAATAAACTGTATCCTTTGGACAGGCTGGATTTAATTTACGGAGATAAAAATGTTTATACCACTCCTAGAGATTTATACAGTTTTTCAAAAGCGATGTTTTCGAAAGATTTTTTAAAGCCTGAATTGATGGAGCAGGTTTTCACACCTTACAGCAATGAAAAATTCGGCATGAACAATTACGGTTTCGGCTTCAGGATGAAAATTTTTGATAACGGAGAAAAACTTACGTATCACAACGGTTGGTGGCACGGAACGAATTCCGTTTTTGCCCATCTTCTGAAATCTAAAGTTACCATTATTGCTATCGGTAATAAATATTCCAACAGAGTATATACAGCTTTGGCTTTATCGGGATTATTCGAAGATTTTCCGCCTCAGAAAGACAAACTTCACAGCGTAATGAGCGATGATCGCGATACATTAAAAGGTCATAGTGAAGTTTATGGAGAATAATGTTTATTTTTGCGTAAACATCTTCATGAAAAGAATTCTTTTTTTATTGGTTTTCGCTTTTCTTTTGCAGTCTTGTGCAAGGGTAGGTTCGCCTGTAGGAGGCGCAAAAGATTCCTTAGCTCCGAAATTTTTAAGCTCAAATATAGATTCTTCAAGAGTAAATGTGCCAAGAGATATAAAGCAGTTGCGAATAGATTTTGACGAATACATTACGTTAAAAGACATCAACAAAAACCTGAATATTTCTCCGCCGATTAAAAATATCACCAGAATTGTTCCTTCCAATATTGCCAATAAATTTATCCTGATCCAGTGGAAAGATACTTTACAGGCAAATACAACGTATAATTTTAATTTCGGAAATTCTATTGCAGATAATAATGAAGCCAATATTCTGAGATATTACAATTTCGCGTTTTCTACGGGAGATAAGCTTGATGATCTTTATGTAAGCGGGGATGTAAGAGATGCTTTATCCATTAAAAAAGCCAGTGAAAATAAATTTGTGGTAGGATTATATCAGGTAAAAGACACCATCAATTACAGACAAAAACCTTACTACATTACCAAAGTTGATGATGATGGCTATTTTGAACTGAATTATCTTGCTGCCGGAAAATATAAAATCATCGCATTTGAAGATGAAAACGGAAATTCCATCTACGATGCGGGAAAAGAGAAAGTAGGATTTCAGAAAGATCCTGTTGTCGTAGAGAAATCGGTTTCAGGATTAAATCTTAAATTATATCCGTCTAAAAAGCCGGTGAAATACCTTGAAATGAAAGAAGCTCCGGGAGGTGTTGTGATGACTTTCGAAGGAAAACCGAATGAAGTAACCGTAAAACCTTTAAACGAAAAAATAAAAGAATATAAGGTAACCCACGCTCCGAAATCCGATTCCGTAAGAATCTGGTTTGATGCTGTGAAAAGTGATGTAGGACAGACTACAAACGAGAATTTAAAATTCGGATATAATGCCGGTGTCGGAAAAAAAGACAGCCTTTACAACGCCTCGTTGTTTTACAGATACAATGCGAAAAACGCAATGGATATCAACAGTGATAACGGCGGTGCAATGCTTCCTCCGAGAGAAGATTTTAAAATCCTTTCCAATTATTATGTGGATAAAATAAACACGGATAAATGGATTTTCAGAGTTGCAGGAGACTCATTGAACACTGTTCCTTTTACCGCAAAAATCTCAGAGAAAAATCCGTATCAGATTTTGGTGAAAGCGGATTTTATTTCAGGTAAAAAATATCAGCTTACCATTCCGAAAGAAACCGTTTCATCATTCTTTGCTAAAAATTATCAGTCGAAACGTTTCGATTTTGAAGTGGATAAAGTTGAGAATTTCGGAAGCTTAAAATTCATCCTTCAGAACGCTCCCGCATCAAGTTACTGGCTGCAACTTTTAGACAGTTCAGATAAAGTATTGTTCCAGAAATATACCAAAGGAAGCGAGGTGAAATTTGATATTCTTAAACCGGGAGAATACATTGTAAGGATTTTAGTGGATAATAACGAAAACGGCTTTTGGGATGAAGCAGATTTCCAGAACGAAACTTTCGCGGAAGATTCCTACATTTACTACAAAACAGCCATCGTAAGACCGCTTTGGGACAGCAACGAAAACTGGGATCTTAAAGATACAAGAGTTCTGGATCCGTCAAAAATAAGCACACCGAAAGCAGAGCCGAAATCTCAGCCGAAAGATGCTAATAAGCTTGATCTGAAAGGAAATGATGCTTTGGTAACGCCTTCAAGCTAAATATGAAAACATTTAAGAAAATATTTTTCTGGACTTTGCTGGGATTTGCTTTAATTCAGTTTATTTCAACAGATAAAGTAAATCCTCCGGTTGATCACAAAGTGAATTTTGTGGATGCTAAAAAAGCACCTGCAAAAATTCAGGAATTGTTGAAAGGAGCGTGCTACGATTGTCATACCAACGAAACGGTTTACCCTAAATATGCTTACATCGCACCGATTTCATGGTCTGTGAAAAGTCATATCAACGAAGGAAGAGAACATCTTAATTTTTCAATTTGGGAAACCTATAATAAAGATTTAAAGCAGAGTATGCTGAGTAAGTCGATCCAGACTATTCAGAATAAAACCATGCCAATGCCGGGTTATATTGTTTATCACAAGAAAGCTAATCTCTCCGATGCAGAAAGAGCTTTACTGATTCAGTATTTTGATCAGATGCTGAAATCCAAAACTTATTAATCAAACTTAAGTTCAGTGTAAGAATTTATAAAAACAAATGGTTTAACTGTTTGATTATCATTGTTTTTTTTTTTTTTTTTTTCTATTCAGGCAGTCAATCATTTCTTAAAAGCATTTCATAGAATACAATACTTCTTCGTTTTCCTTTGCGATAAAATAATCAGATTTTGAAAATCAACTTAAGAATCTTTAATTTAACCAGAGTTCGAGATAAGTCTTCTTAACCGCAAGGTTAAACAAAGAAATTCAATTATCAGGAATTCAGTTTTTAAGATATACAAAGGCGTAAAACTTATCCAAGTAATACCATTTTTGTCTTTTTTAAATAAACGAAGTGCCTTTGTTTAGCTTACCAACTTTTAATAATTAAAAAAAATCTTTTGTTTTTCTTTGCGATAAAATAATACAACGCTATAAATCAATTTTTTAAATTTATTTCTTATCCTGAACTGAGTTTAATTTATGTTGATCATGCAAAGCAAAAGCATAAAAAATCTCCCGCAAATTTTACATATTTAGTAGATGTCTGTAAAATCTGCGGGAGAAATATATTTCAGGAATATTAAATATTCTTCAGGTACTCTTCAAAAAACTTTTTCTGAGAATCAAAAGCGATATCCTCGAGATTCAGTTCTTTTAAAGGAATCCAGACTGCTTCTGAAATTTCAGACAATTCAAGATTCACTTCAAATTTTTCCGGAACGCGGTATTCATAAAAAAGATCAATGGTATTATAATCAATCTCTTTGTACTGATAGACGTTTGGAAGGCTCGTTAAGTACTTTAAATTTGAAATATCAACAACCAGCTGCAGCTCTTCAAAAAGTTCTCTTTTACAGGTTTCTTCTGCACTTTCCTTCGGATCTACAAAACCTCCTGCAAGATCGAGTTTTCCCTTTTTAGGATCTCTGTTTCTTCTTGTAAGATAAATTTCATCATTATATCTTATTACCACAGCTACCGCTCCGGCAACGTTGTTGTATAATGTGAAACCACAGTTTTGGCAGCTCCATTTTCTTTCTCCATCCCACTGTAAAGATTCTTTGCCGCAGTTGGGGCAATATTTCAGTATTTTCATTGAGTTACATTAATATTTCTCGGGTGATAAGACAAGATCACATCACGCAGCTCCTCTGTTTTCAGGTGGGTGTAGATCTCTGTCGTCGTAATGCTGGAATGTCCGAGCATTTCCTGAATATAACGAAGATCTGCACCATTCTGAAGCAAATGGGTTGCAAAAGAATGTCTGAATGTATGCGGTGATATTTTTTTGCTTACACCCGCCTTGTCTGTTAATTCTTTTATAATTAAAAATACGATTACTCTGGACATCGATGTTCCGCGACTGTTCAGGAATAAAGTGTCTTCGTATTTCTTATTAATTTTACTTTTAGAACGTACTTCCTGAATGTAATTTTCCAAAAGATCTGCCGTATAATCTGCTAAAGGAACGAAACGTGTTTTGTTTCCCTTTCCGTTTACCTTAATATATTGCTCTTTAAAATTGATATTGGAAATTTTCAGATCAATAAGTTCCGAAACACGGAGTCCGCATCCGTACAAAACTTCGATAATACACTGATTTCTCTTTCCAAGGTCGGAATTTACCTCAATCGCGCTGATAATCTTGTTGATATCGGGCAGGCTTAAGGTATCCGGTAAGTAAAGACCCAGTTTAGGACCTTCAAGCAAAGAAGCCGGATTGTCTTCGCGGTATTCATCCTCCAGTAAAAATTTGAAGAATGCTTTAATGGAAGAGATCCATCTCGCCTGAGATCTTTCGCTAAATTTTTGTTTGGAAAGATTGAAAATGTATTCCTGCAGATTTTCGTAGCCTATAGTATCCGGTCCGACGTTGCCCAGATCTTCTTCTGCGTATTCTTTTAGTTTTTTGATGTCTCGAATATAGGCGTCGAGAGTGTTTTCTGAAAAGTTTCTCTCGAATCGAAGAAAGATCTCAAAATCCTTAATTTTTTCATCCCAAGTCATGTTGTGTTATTTTTTTAGTTCACTTTCCGAAATTTGTTCTATTTCAATATTGTGGTTTCTTAAAAATGATATCCCGTCGTCGTCTGAATATTCATTGATGTAGACAAGTCTGGTGATTCCCGCCTGAAGAATGAGCTTACTGCATTCTTTACAGGGTGAGAGCGTTAAATACAGTGTTGCGCCTTTTGCAGACTGCGTGGAAGCTGCCAGTTTTAAAATAGCATTCGCTTCTGCATGAAGTACGTACCAGTGTGTTTTGCCGTCATTGTCCTCACAGCAGTTTTCAAATCCTGAAGGAGTACCATTATAACCATCTGAAATAATCATCCTATCTTTTACGATAAGAGCTCCTACTTGTTTTCGTTTACAGTAGGAAAGTTTTGCCCATTCCTGAGCCATTTTTAGATAAGCTTTGTCAAACTTATTCATACCGCCGCATTTGTTTGTTTCGAAATAATTTGTATTAAGGGTAAAAAGTTTAGAAGCTTGGCTTTCTTTTTTCAAGAAAAGCAGAAACTCCTTCTTTTTTGTCGTCCATTTCAAAAAGCTCTCCGAAATATTTAATCTCAGTTTCAAAACCTTTATCCGTGTCCGATAAGTTTACAGCTTGAATTGCTTTGGAAATTGCCATTGGTGAATTGTAGGCAATAACGTTGGCTAATTCTTTTGTTTTGTTTAATAATTCTTCTATTGGATATACTTCATTTACCAGTCCGATTTCTTTTGCTTTTGCAGCAGGAACCATTTTGGCAGAGAAGATCATTTCATTGGCAATGCCTTTTCCTACAAGCTTCGGTAATCTCTGGGTTCCTCCGTAACCGGGAATTAATCCTAAAGTTACTTCCGGAAGTCCCAGTTTTGCATTTTCCGATGCGTATCTGATGTGGCAAGCCATGGCAAGCTCAAGACCTCCGCCTAATGCAAAACCGTTTACGGCTGCAATTACCGGCTTGGTCATATTTTCAATTTTGTTGAATAAAGTATTGTGTCCGTTTTTGGCAAGTTCTTCTGCCTTTTCCTGTCCAAAATCACTAAATTCTTTAATATCTGCTCCTGCAACGAAAGATTTTTCACCGCTTCCTGTAAGAATAACTACTCTGCAGGATTGGTCTGAATCTAACTCGTCCAAAGCTGAACTTAATTCGCTGATTGTTTTAGCATTAAGTGCATTTAAACTCTCAGGTCTGTTTATTGTAATAATAGATATTTTATCTTCCTTATTTAATAATATATTTTCGTAACCCATTTTCCACTTTAAAATATTATTCTGTGCAAATTATGAATTTTTTATAAAAAAAAGGAAAAAATATTGACTTTTTTTCCTTCTGATTGAAATTATTGTTTAAGATACTTATTTCGTGTGGTTCATCATATTTGCATCAATAACCACATTCAGTTGAGATGCCACTTTCATTCCAAGCTCAATATTAGCTCTGAAAAAATGACATAACTGTCTGTTAATGATCTCATCTTTTTTCGGTCCCGTGATTCCTTTCATGCTTCCAACAATGTTATTTACAAGGTTTTGCCTGTCTTCCGGATTCATTGCCTTTGTATATAATAATCCGGGTTGGGTGTAATGATCGTCATCATTTTCATTTCTGTTGTAACTTGCTACATGAGCGCTGTCCAGTTCATATTCGAAACTTTTGTAGGCAGGATCCGGCTTAATATCATCAAAGCTGTTCGGATGATAGTTTGGCTTATCCTGATAATGGCTGGAATCTGCCATAAATCCGTCTCTCTGATAGTTGTTAACCGCAAAAGGACATCGGTTAACTTCCAGCAGGTGAGCATTTACGCCCACTCTGTATCGGTGCGCATCCGGATAAGAAAATAATCTTCCCTGAAGCATTTTATCCGGTGAAAAGCTGATTCCATCGATTAAATTACTCGGCGAGAAAACAGATTGTTCTACATGCGCAAAATAATTAACCGGAACTTCGTTCAGTTCCATTTCTCCGACTTCAATTAACGGGAAGTCGCTCTGGAACCATACTTTGGTAATATCAAAAGGATTCCATCTGAAATCTCTTGCCTGTTCTTCTGTCATTACCTGAATGTACATTGTCCATTTCGGGAAATTTCCTTCCTCGATGGCATTGCAAAGGTCTTCCTGCGCAAAATCAGGATTTTCTCCTGCCATTTTTACCGCTTCATCATTGGTGAAATTTTTAATTCCCTGTTTGGATTTCAGATGAAACTTCACCCAGACTCTTTCATTCTGAGCATTGATCATAGAGAACGTGTGAGAACCGAAACCGTGCATGTGTCTGTGTCCGTAAGGTGTTCCTCTGTCCGACATTAAGATAAGAACCTGATGAAGAGATTCAGGATTCAGACTCCAGAAATCCCACATCATGGTTGCACTTTTCAGATTCGTTTTCGGAACTCTTTTTTGGGTATGGATGAAATCCGGGAATTTTTTCGCATCCTTGATGAAAAATACCGGCGTGTTGTTTCCAACCAGATCCCAGTTCCCGTCTTCTGTGTAGAATTTTAAAGCAAAACCTCTCGGATCTCTAGCAGTATCTGCGCTTCCTTTCTCTCCGCCTACTGTGGAAAAACGGGCAAACATTCTGCATGAATTGCCAACTTTAGAAAATAATTTTGCTTTTGTATACTGGGTAATATCGTGGGTAACCGTAAACGTTCCGTAAGCTCCCGTTCCTTTTGCATGAACAATTCTTTCCGGGATTCTTTCTCTTACAAAATGAGCAAGATTTTCCTGTAAAATAAAATCCTGCAGTAATACCGGACCTCTTGGACCGACTGTTTGTGAATCCTGATGTTCGTAATAGGGAGCGCCGTTACTTAAGGTTAATTTTTTAGAATCCATAGATTTATGATTTTTGTGAATGATTTTTTAACTGTATTTGTTTATGTAAAGGTACTAAATATCAAATTTACTTGAATTTTTAATTGCAAATGGCAAAAACATTTTATCTTTGTAATAGATAATATTAATCAGATGAACATTCAGCAACTCGAGTATCTTATCGCGGTTGATAAGTACAAACATTTTGGGAAAGCGGCTCAAGCATGCTTCATTACGCAGCCTACACTAAGTGCAATGATACAGAAATTTGAGGATGAACTGGATGTGAAGGTTTTCGACAGAACAACGCACCCGATCCGTACCACAGATGTGGGACTTCAGATCATCGATCAGGCAAAGGTGATTATAGAATCTGTCAATGAACTTAAAAATAAAGCCAATCTTTTAAACAATATTTTAGGAGGAACCATCAACATCGGAATTATTCCTACCGTTTCTTCTTTCATCCTGCCTACGGAAATCTTCAAATTTTTGGAAGAAAACCCGAAAATCCAGATGAATGTAAAGGAAATGACGACAGACAACATCATCAAAGCTTTGAAAGCAGGAGAGTTGGATGCCGGAATTATTTCCACACCTTATGATGCGGCAGATGAATTTTATCAGGATTTCTTATTCAATGAAGAATTGATGATCTACAGTTCTGAGAAAGAAGCCAACAAGAAAAATTCTTATGTCGTTCCTGAAGAACTGAATGTAGAAAAAGTATGGCTGCTTGAAGAAGGAAACTGTCTGAGAAACCAATTCGAAAATATCTGTCATTTAAAAGAAAATACATTAAAGCCTAAAAACTTAGATTTTCTCGCTTCTAATATCCAGACTTTGGTTCACATGGTGGATAAGGTAGGAGGAATCAGTATTTTGCCGGAGTTGGCTCTTAATCAGCTTTCAGATGTGCAGAAGGAGAATGTTTTCAGATTTAAGAAGCCTTTCCCGTACAGAGAAATCAGCATTATTTACTACAAACCGACCTTTAAGCAGAAGATTATTGATGAGTTGTCGCATTCTATCAGAAATTCTTTAGAGAAAAAACTGAATTATCACGAAAATCCGAAAGAATTTGTAAGCATAAAACCGCAATAGTGTTTTATGTTAAATATCATCAAATCATTAATTTAAAGAAGAGATAATAAGTAGACAAAAATTTTGAGTATTAAAAAATAGTACTTAAATTTGCCAACGTTTACGAACGAGGAAAAATTTGACCTGATTGCAACCTCTATAAAAATATGCTAAAACAGTATTCTTTTTTAGACCTTCATTAGACAATTTATTCTTATTTTTCTTCGTATATTTTTTAATCTAAAAAACAAACAGAATAATATGTCTTATTTATTTACATCTGAATCCGTTTCAGAAGGACATCCGGACAAAATTGCCGATCAGATTTCCGACGCATTAATCGATCACTTTTTAGCATACGACAAAAATTCAAAGGTAGCTTGCGAAACTCTTGTAACAACAGGACAGGTGGTTTTGGCGGGTGAAGTAAAATCGGATGCTTATCTTGATGTACAGACGATTGCCAGAGAAGTTATCAACGGAATCGGATATACAAAAGGAGAATATATGTTCAACGGAGATTCTTGCGGGGTTATTTCTGCAATCCATGAGCAGTCTCCGGATATCAATCAGGGGGTAGACAGAGCGGTAAATGATGAGTCTTTCGAAGCTAAAGCAAACGCACAGGGAGCGGGAGATCAGGGAATGATGTTCGGATATGCAACCAACGAAACGGCAAATTATATGCCTTTGGCTCTGGATCTTGCACATACTATTCTTAAGGAACTTTCTGCGATCAGAAGAGAAAATTCAGAAATTAAATATCTTCGCCCTGATGCAAAATCTCAGGTTACGATTGAGTATTCTGACGATCACAAACCAATCAGAATCGATTCTATCGTAGTTTCTACACAGCACGACGATTTCGGATCTGAAGAAGAAATGCTGAACAAAATCAGAGAAGACATTAAAAATATCCTGATTCCAAGAGTTGTTGCTTTACAGACAGAAGAAATTAAAGCGTTATTCAACGATCAGATCAAATATCATATCAATCCGACCGGTAAATTCGTAATCGGTGGTCCTCACGGAGATACAGGTCTTACAGGAAGAAAAATCATTGTAGATACGTACGGAGGAAAAGGAGCTCACGGAGGTGGTGCATTCTCAGGAAAAGATCCTTCAAAAGTAGACAGAAGTGCTGCTTATGCAACAAGACATATTGCTAAAAATTTGGTAGCTGCAGGAGTTGCGGATGAAGTTTTGGTACAGGTTTCTTACGCAATCGGGGTTGCTGAACCTTGCGGATTGTACATTAACACGTACGGAACGGCAAAAGTAGATCTTAACGATGGAGAAATTGCTAAAAAAGTTTCAACAATCTTCGATTTGAGACCTTACGCAATCGAGCAGAACTTAAAGCTAAGAAACCCTATTTATCAGGATACGGCTTCTTACGGACACATGGGAAGAGAAAGCTATGTAGCAAGCAAAACCTTCAATAAAGGACAGAAAAATGAGCTTACTTTGGATAATCTTGAGTTCTTTACATGGGAAAAATTAGACAAAGTCGAAGAGATTAAAGCTTCTTTCGGAATTTAATTTTAAACAGATACAATATAAATGGCTGCTTTATCTTTTTGATAAGGCAGTTTTTTTTATTTTTACATTAAATAAAATTTGAAGATGATAAACGCCAGATCTGCAATCGCAATCCTTTCCGTATTTTTCCTGAGCACCTTTGCAAAAGCACAGTTAACGATGCATAAAATGATAAGTGTAGGATATACTTACCAGAACCAGAGTTTTGGTGAAATAGGAGGGAAGCTGCTTTTCTTAAAAAATGATGATGTTATTTACCGTTTGGGAGGTTCTGCTTTGATGGGGTCTGCGCATTCTCAATTTGCAATTATGCCCAAAATTTCTGCGGATGTTTTGCTGAATTTTGAAAAAAATGTAGACTTCAACCATTCCTATTATTTTCTGATGGGAGCAGAAGGAACCAATAAATATTTTGCTCCGAAAGTAGGCGTTACGCTTTTCGGGATTCTGGATCTTACCGGAGGTTATGCTTTTCCGATCGGAAACAGCGGAATAAATGGTAAAGAACTGAAAGGGGTGAATGTTAATTTTACACTAAATATCCCTACTGTATTCATTCATGACATGTTTAAATAGGTTTTTTTAAATTTTTCTCGTAAAAAATTAATAAATGGTTAACAGTTATTAAAAATTTATTATATTTACACCGTAGAAAAATTGTATCCGCCTATTGATTCGACTTTACTCTGAAGAATTGTTTTGTATTTACAGCTGAAGCCAGATAAAATATCTGGAAAAATTATAGTCAGCAATATTTATTGAGAAGAAGTTATGAAATCAAAATCGGATAGTTTACTAATTTCCCTTTACCAAAAAGGAGACGAAGAGGCGTTGTCTACCCTTATACACCGCCATCAAAGAGAATTGTTTACATTCATTTTTTACAAAATTAATGATGAAGATTTAGCAAATGACGTATTTCAGGATACCTTCATGAAAATTATCATTATGCTGAAGGAAGGACGCTATAACGAGGAAGGAAAATTCATTCTATGGGCAAAAAGAATTGCTCACAATCTTATTATCGATCATTTCAGGTTAAAATCTAAAAATATGAAAGTTTCAGAAACTACTTTTGAAACAGACGAATATTCTGTTTTTGATCTTTTGAGAGAGCCTTCCGAAAATATCGAAGATCAGTTGGTTACCAACCAGATTCAGGAAGATCTTCTAAGAATGCTTCAGTTTCTGCCTGAAAATCAGCAGGAAGTCATTAAATTAAGATTTTTTGACGGGTTAAGTTTTAAAGAAATTGCAGATCATACCGACATGAGTATTAACACTACACTTGGAAGAGTACGGTACGCTTTAATCAACCTGAGAAAAATCATGGAAGAAAATAATATTATCTTAACACGCTAGATAATAATTTCGGAAAATTCTCGTTTTTAAGGAAAACATTTTCGCCTATGAAAAAAAATGATCCCTTAAAAGTGAAAGCTTTGAAACCTAAGAAACAAACTATTGAGTTTTTACTCAACTTTTCAAAGAGCGTCGAGGTAGTGAAAGCCAAGGGCAAGAATTACCCGGTATCCAAGAATTAAAATTATTAATTTTGTGCTGTATGAAAATTCAGCACATTTTTTTTGATCTCGATAATACACTTTGGGATCATCGCCGCAATGCATATTTAACGATAAAAGATCTTTTTGAGAAGGAAGAAATCGGCTTGAAATATAATATCAATTTTGAAGAATTCCATTCCGTTTATCATGAAATCAATGAAAAACTCTGGGAAGATATCCGCGATGGAATTATTGATAAAGAATATCTCAGAAAACACCGTTTTTACGATACCTTTAACCATTTTGGGGTTGATGATCCGGAATTATCGATGTATTTCGAGGAACATTTCTTAGATAAAATTCTCAATCATAATGAACTGGTAGAAGGGGCAGAATATATTTTGGAATATCTTAAAGCAAAAAATTATACTTTACACATTATTTCCAACGGTTTCAAAGAAGTGACGGAGAGAAAATGTATTTTATCCGGCATTGATAAATATTTTCTGACCATCACAAGCGCAGATACAGTCGGAGTAAGAAAGCCACGTCCTGAAATTTTTGAATACTCTCTGAACCTTTCAGAAGCCACAAAAGAAAACAGTATTTTAATTGGCGATGATTGGGTTGCAGATGTTGTCGGCGCTCAGAATTTTGGTATGGATGTTATTTTCTTTGATGTTTTAAAGGAAAATAAATCCGAAGAAGGCTTGAAAGTGATTACGCATCTTTTGCAGATTAAAGAGTATTTATAAAAGTTTCGGCGGCACCAAAGGTGCCGCCGAAAATTAATTCAATAACAATAAATGAAAAGACTGGTTTTTTTGCTGTTTTTTAGCATTACAAATATTATATCTGCTCAGGAAAAAGATCTTGATCAGGACGGAGTCCCGGATTCTGTCTATTTTGATACTCAGAAATTGAAAATTATATGTAAATTATCATCTTTAGATTTTAAGCCGATTTACAGTAAAGAAATTGAAACGTCGGGTGATTTTACTGGGGTAAGTTATACAAAAAATGGTTTTGAATTTTATATTGATTTCATGAGAGCAGGTTATTCGGCGCAGTTCAGATACGAACCAAAAGATAAAACAATAAGGCTGATTGGAATGAGTAGATACGAGTTTGGTCCTGCAAATAACGACGGAAGTGGAGAATCAAGTGTAAATCTTCTTACAGATGATTATATAGGGGAATGGAATTATTATGATTTAGATAAGTCCAGACTTATTAAAATGCCCACGATTATAACAAAATTGACATTCAAAAAAACTTTTCTGATAGATTTTGATGAATCCGTTCTCTATGATTTTGGAAGCCGATGCAGCGAATTATATCTTGCTAAAAAAGAAAAATTAATTCATAGTAATCAAATTCGAAGTCACAAAAAATAAATCGGCACTCATTTTAATGAATGCCGATTTTATTTGAATGATAAGTTATTAAATTCCCAGACTTTCTCTCACTCTTTTCATCGTTTCCGTAGCAATCACTCTCGTTTTTGCTGCACCTTCCTGAAGTTTTGCTTCCAGTTCATCAAGATTGTTCATATAATAAGAAAAAAGTTCTCTTTCTTTTTCAAATCTTGTTAAAATAAGATCCAGAAGTTCTTTTTTCGCATGACCGTAACCAAAGTTTCCGGCTAAATATTTCGCTCTTAATTCTTCGGTCTGTTCCGGAGTAGCAATTAGTTGATAGATGGCAAAAGTTTTATCGTTTTCCGGATCTTTAGGCTCTTCTAAAGTTTTAGAATCCGATTCAATGCTCATTACCTGCTTTTTCAGTTCCTTTTCAGGCAGGAAAATATTGATGATGTTTCCTCGCGATTTAGACATTTTGTGTCCGTCAACTCCGGGAACGTACTTTGTGTTTTCCTGAAGCTCAGATTGAGGTAAAACAAAAACTTCACCCATCTGATTATTAAATCTAGAAGCTACATCACGCGCAATTTCCAAATGCTGAAGCTGGTCTTTTCCTACCGGAACAATTTCCGCATCGTATAATAAAATATCTGCAGCCATTAAAATAGGGTACGTAAACAAACCTGCATTCACATCCTGCAAACGGTCTGCTTTATCCTTGAATGAATGCGCCAAAGTTAATCTCTGATAAGGAAAAAAACATGATAAATGCCAAGAAAGTTCACAGGTTTCAGGGATGTCGCTCTGTCTGTAAAAAAATGTTTTTTCGGTATCTAATCCACAAGCAAGCCAAGCCGCAGCAATCTCATAGGTATTCTGTTTCAGTTCTTTCGCGTCTTTAATCTGCGTTAAAGAATGTAGATTCGCGATGAATAAAAATGATTCGTTTCCTTCCTGTTTCGATAATTCTATCGCAGGAATAATTGCACCCAACAAGTTTCCCAAGTGAGGTGTTCCGGTGGCTTGAATGCCGGTAAGAATTCTTGACATTGTTTAAAATTTATATTTAAAAATTAATGAACTGCAAATTTAATTAATTCTCCCTCAGATTCCATGGATTTACAGAGATGTTTATGTTTTATTGTTTGTGGTATTCGTAAAAACATTAGCGTTATTTGTGTTTGGAAAATTTAAACGCAAAGATTTATTTAAAGCGTATTATTTTTAGGATTCAAAGGTAAATAAATTTGCTGCACGAAGCTTGAAAACGGAGCTTCATCAAATCAACTTGTTGATGCTTCTTTGCACACTTAGAAAAGTATATTATCAAATTAAAAACTTTGCGTTAAAAATCTGCAAGAAAAAAATATTAAGGAATTGAAATCTTATCTCCTCCAAACTTCGGTTCAACTCCTAAAAGAAGATCAAGATACGCTTTTGCTTTCGCCAGATATTCTCTCAGATTCGTCTTCAGACCGGCATATTTATTCACATCGGGAGCATTGTATCCGAAAGCTTCCATGCCGTTTTGTTGGGCTAAAAATACCGCCCTTTCATTATGAAATTTCTGTGAAACAATAATTAATTGATTTTGCCCGAAAATCTCCTTCGCGCGTACAACAGAATCCAGTGTTCTGAAGCCGGCAAAATCAAGAAAAATGCTGTCCTTTGGAACTCCATACTCCATTAATGCCATTTGCATATCTTCCGGTTCATTATAGTTTTTCTGGCTGTTGTCTCCGCTTACAATAATGTATTTCGCCTTTCCGCTTTTATACAGATCGGCTGCAGCCTGAATTCGGTTATAAAAATAGGCATTAGGTTTTCCGTTGCTCAGTGTTTTTCCTGTTCCCAGAAGTAGTGCCGTTTTCATATTCGGAACCTCTGAGATATTGTATGATATATGGGCTTCGCTGTCTTTTTTAATGCTGTAATTCGCCCAGGCAATAAAAATAATTCCTGCCACAAAAAGAAGCAGGAAAATTTTAAAAATGTTTTTAATTAATTTTTTCATCAACAGTATATTCTTTTAAAATTCCAGACCGTTCGGAAATGCTTTTTTTCTGAAAATCAATAATAAAGCAGCTCCCACTGTAATTGCCGAATCGGCTACGTTGAAAATATATTTAAAAAATTCTATATGTTTTCCTCCGATCAATGGCCAGCTTTCAGGAACATTCCAGTCTACCAGTGGAAAATGCAGCATATCAACTACACAGCCTTTCATGAAAGTAGAATATCCTTCCCCGAAACTGGTGAATTTCGAAATTCCTCCATACCCGATCCATCTGTTGATGCTCTCATCATAAACTGTTCCGCTGTCAAAAATAAGTCCGTAAAACATTCCGTCGATAAGATTTCCGATTGCTCCGGCAAAAATCATTGCCATCGGAATCAGAAGATAATTGGATTCTCCCCGCTGTAACCATTTTTTAAACAAATAGATCATTCCGCCGATCAGGATAATTCTTACCAGAACCAGAAAATATTTACCGATGATGCCTCCGAAATGAAGTCCGTAAGCCATTCCCGGGTTTTCCACAAACGTTAATTTAAATCCCGGAAACACAGAAATACTGTCATCAAGATTAAAATGCGTTTTTACATAAATTTTTGAAGCCTGATCTATTAATAAAATAAGCAAGGTTACAAATGCTATCTTCTTCATTATAATCCTTTTGGTTTGTAAGGTTTTCCTATCTTTTCGTTTCTTTTGTCAACGATCTTCTTTACCGTTTTCTCGTTGTGATGGGTATTCTTGGTATGGAATTTTTCGAACTTAATGTTCATTTCTTTCAAAACACTTTTCAGGGCAGTAAGTTCCATTGCGTTTTTGGTGTGGACTATTATGGATTCCATTTTTTTTAATTTAAATTTTACTTTTTAGACAGTTCATCGAGTCTTTTTCTGTCTTTTGCAGACAGATCATTCACTCCGTTTTTTCCCATCTTGCTCAGAAGACGGTCGATCTCTTTTTCCCTTTCCCGTTTATCAGAATTAAACTGATCGTCAATCGTGTAATTGCGTTTTTCATCCGGAAAAAACCTGTTTTTAATCCGGTCTCTGTTGAAAAATGCTAATACAACGGCAACGATAATTCCTAAAATTAATAATTCGCTCATGGGTAGATATTAAAAATTAGGTTTATAAAGTATTCCTCGAAATACGATATAAACCCAAATTTATTGTAGCTAACCTTGTGGTTATTTCTGCATATTTTTCGCTTCGATGCTCAGCGTAGCGTGAGGAACCGCCAACAGTCTTTCCTTCGGAATAAGTTTACCCGTTACTCTGCATACACCGTAAGTTTTGTTTTCAATTCTTATCAAAGCGTTCTTCAGGTCACGTACGAATTTCTCCTGTCTTCCGGCTAAAATAGAATTCTGTTCTTTACTTAATGTTTCAGCGCCTTCCTCAAATGCTTTGAAAGTAGGGGAAGTGTCATCCGTTCCGTTATTCTGATCGTTGATAAAACTTTCTCTGATCAGTTGTAAATCCTTTTCAGCCTTTTCTATTTTTTCCTTAATGATTGCTTTAAACTCTTGTAAATCAGCATCGCTGTATCTTACTCTTTCGTCTGACATGTTCGTTTCTCTTTTTTAATAAAATTATGAAATGGAATTTGAAAAACAATAACTATAAGTTAATTTTTTTCAACATTTATCTTAAAATTAACCTCATCTATTTCGATTTCGTTAAAATTTGAAAGTGAAGATACAATTTCTATTTTATTTGACAAGACTTCGGATGAAATATATTCTTCATTTTTCTTGATGTCATCAATGAAAGGAGCGTTTTCTTCCAAAGAGATCGTAATTCTGTCCGTCAAATCGAAATCCTTCTCTTTTCGCAGGTTCTGAACTCTGTTGATGAATTCTCTTGCGATACCTTCAGATTTTAATTCATCTGTTAGCGTCAAATCTAATGCCACAGTGGTTTTTCCGTCGGAAGTTACCGTCCATCCCGGAATATCTTTTGTGGAAATTTCCACATCTTCCGGTGTGATTTCGTAACCCTGCACATCAATTTTTCCTTCTTTTTCCAAAGTGGAGATCTGTTCTGCGGTGAAATTGGTAATTTCTCCACCCACCGTTTTCATGTCTTTTCCTAATTTAGGACCTAAAGCTTTAAAGTTTGGTTTGATCTGTTTTATAATTAGGTGAGACGCTTCTTCAGCATTAATTAACTGTAATTCTTTAACGTTTACTTCCTGCTTAATTAAATCTGCAACCGCGGAAATCTGCTCTTCTGTTTTCTTATCCAAAACAGGAATCAACACTCTTTGAAGAGGTTGTCTTACTTTTAAACTTTCTGCACGTCTGATGGAAAGAACTAAACTTGTTATCGTCTGTGCTAAATGCGTTTTTTCAACCAGATCCTGATCGATTAAACTTTCATCAGCAACAGGGAAATCCGTTAAGTGGATCGATTCCGCAGTTTCTTTTCCGGTTACTTTATTTAAATCCTGATACAACTGATCCATAAAGAATGGAGCGATTGGCGCAGATAATTTAGCAACCGTTTCAAGACACGTATATAAAGTCTGGTAAGCTGAGATTTTATCTTCTGAATAATCTCCTTTCCAGAAACGTCTTCTGCAAAGTCTTACGTACCAGTTGGATAAATTGTCATTCACGAAAGTATTGATCGCTCTTGCTACTCTTGTTGGTTCGTAATCTTCGTAGAACGCTTTAACTTCTTTAATTAACAAATTCAGTTCAGAAAGAATCCATCGGTCGATTTCCGGTCTGTTCTCAACTTCTTTTTCAGAATAATTGAATCCGTCCACATTCGCATACAATGCAAAGAATGAATACGTGTTGTACAATGTTCCGAAGAATTTTCTTCTCACTTCATCAATTCCTTCGATATCGAATTTCAGGTTTTCCCACGGATTCGCATTGGAAATCATATACCAACGCGTCGCATCCGGACCGTAAACCGCTAAAGTTTCAAACGGATCCACTGCATTTCCTTTGGATTTTGACATTTTCAGCCCGTTTTTATCCAAAACAAGCCCATTACTCATTACATTTTTATAAGCAACAGAATCAAAAACCGCCGTTCCGATCGCATGAAGCGTATAGAACCATCCTCTTGTCTGGTCAACACCTTCCGCAATGAAATCTGCAGGGAACGCTTTATTATTATCAATTAATTCTTTATTTTCGAAAGGATAATGCAACTGCGCATAAGGCATTGAACCGGAATCGAACCAAACGTCGATCAGGTCGCTCTCACGCTTCATCGCTTTTCCTGAATCTGAAACCAGAACGATTTTGTCTACAATATTTTTATGCAGATCTACAGACGCATAATTATTCTCAGACATATCTCCGATGATGAAATCCTTAAACGGATTTTCAGTCATCAATCCTGCTTCTACAGATTTTTCAATCTCGTTGTATAATTCTTCTACAGATCCGATGATCTTTTCCTCCTTAAGGTCTTCTGTTCTCCAGATTGGCAAAGGAATTCCCCAATATCTTGAACGGGAAAGATTCCAGTCGTTTACATTCTCAAGCCAGTTTGCAAAACGTCCTTCTCCTGTAGATTTCGGCTTCCAGTTGATTTCTTTGTTTAAATCTACCAAACGGTCTTTTACAGCCGTCATTTTCACAAACCATGAATCCAGCGGATAATACAATACAGGCTTGTCTGTTCTCCAGCAATGTGGATAGCTGTGAACATATTTTTCTACTTTGAAGGCTTTGTTTTCAGTTTTCAGCAAAATTGCCAGTTCTACATCCCATGATTTTTCGGGTGCAGTTCCTTCATCGTAATATTCGTTCTTGATGTATTTTCCTGAGAATAATTCAGGAACATTTTCTCCCATGATAAATCTTCCCTGTAAATCTACCAGCGGAACCAGATTATCATTTTCATCTTTTACCAACATGGGCGGAACTCCGGCTTCTTTTGCCGCTTTCGCATCATCCGCACCAAAAGTAGGTGCGATGTGAACAATTCCGGTTCCGTCTTCCGTGGTTACAAAATCTCCTAAAATTACTCTGAAAGCTTTTTCAGGTGTGTCGTTTGGCGTAAACCATGGAACCAACTGTTCGTATTGAGTTCCTGTTAATTTTTCTCCCGTAAATTCTTTTAAAATCTGGTAAGGAATGGTCTTGCTTTCTGAAGTGTAGTTCGCGAAATCTTCATCTGTTCCTTCCGCATATTTTTTTCCGAAGTTTTTATTCAGAAGAACTTTTGCCAAAACAACAGTTACCGGCTGAAAAGTATACTGGTTAAAAGTTTTAACCACAACATATTCAATGTCTCTTCCAACAGCCAAAGCCGTATTGGAAGGCAAAGTCCAAGGTGTTGTCGTCCATGCAAGAATGTTTACGTCTCCTTCAACATCATTAAACAGATCGGTAGATTCTTTTTTTAACTTAAACTGCGCAACAATGGTAGTATCCGAAACATCGTGATACGTTCCCGGCATATTTAACTCCGCAGAAGAAAGTCCGGTTCCTGCTTTTGGCGAATACGGCTGAATCGTGTAACCTTTATACAGCAGATCTTTGTTGTACAATTGTTTCAGAAGCCACCAAACCGTTTCCATGTATTTTGATTTGTACGTGATGTACGGATCATCAAGATCTACCCAGTATCCGATTTTTTCAGTAAGGTTATTCCATACATCTGTATAACGCATTACCGCTTCACGACACGCTTTGTTGTAATCCTCAATCGAAATTTTTCTGCCAATATCTTCTTTAGTGATTCCTAATTCTTTTTCCACACCAAGCTCTACCGGAAGTCCGTGCGTATCCCAACCCGCTTTACGGAAAACCTGCTTTCCGTTCTGGGTCTGATAACGACAGAAAATATCCTTCAACGCTCTGGCCATTACGTGGTGAATTCCGGGCATACCGTTTGCTGAAGGCGGACCTTCATAAAACACAAACTCAGGTTGCCCCTCACGAATCTCAACACTCTTATTGAAAGTTTTATTCTGCTTCCAGAATTCTGCGATGTTCTCGGCTACGTCAATAAGGTTGAGGTTTTTGTACTCTTTAAATTGGCTCATTGTAATATATCAATATCGTTGATTAATTAAGTTGGCAAATTTACTAAAATTTGTCGGTTTATAATATATGTTTTATTTTGATATTTCCTATTAAAAACTTCTGTTTCAGAAAAATAAATGAAAAGAATAATTTTTTGTGAACAATCAGGGGTTAATTATAATGTTTTTAAACCCAAATAGCAAGAATGTTTTCACAAATACCACTGATTTCTTATGGATGCGTATCGATAAGGGCGGGCTTTAGCCCGCTTCAATAGTAGTATTTCAAATTGGTTTTAACCTAAACTTACATTTTCGTTTATTAATTTAAACGCAAAATTTATTTGATAAGCGATATTTTCAGGCTTCGCGAAGCAAATTATTTGCCTTCACCTTCTAAAATAAAAAGAATGCAGAACTGGAACTTTGCGTTAACAATTATCGCAAAATGCTTTTCACGAATAATAACAAAAACAAGTCATCATCGAAATCCGCAGGAAAATAAATATGCATAATCAGCAAAATCTGCTACAAATTAAAATAAACTAATAAATTTGTCCTTTAAAAATAAAAACCATTGGACTTTTATCCATCCATCGAAAGATCAGACATTCAGGAAATAAAAAAGTTTCAGGAGCAGAAGCTTCAGGAACTTTTGGTTTATCTTGAGACCCATTCACCTTTTTATCAAAGATTATTTAAGGAAAACAATATTAATATTGCTGATATTCAGACTTTGGAAGATCTGCAAAAAATTCCGACCACAACGAAGAACGATATTCAGCAGCATAACGATGATTTTTTCTGTGTGACACCCGATAAAATTGTGGATTATAGCACAACATCAGGAACGTTGGGAGATCCTGTAACGTTCGGATTGTCAGATAACGATCTTGAAAGATTAGCCTACAACGAAGCCATTTCTTTTGCCTGTGCCGGAATAAAAAAAGGAGATGTAGTACAGATGATTACCACGATCGACAAAAGATTCATGGTGGGACTTGCCTATTTTTTAGGACTCAGAAAAATGGGAGCGAGCGTGGTAAGAATGGGGTCGGGAATTCCGGAACTTCAATGGGATTCTATTTTCAGATACAAACCGAAATACTTAATCACCGTTCCGTCTTTTTTGCTAAAAATGATCGATTATGCCGAAAAACACGGGATTGACTATAAAAATTCAAGTGTTTATGGAGCTGTGTGCATCGGAGAAAGCATCAAAAATCAGGATTTTACAGATAATATTCTTTCACAGAAAATTAAAGAAAAGTGGAATATTAAACTTTTCTCAACGTATGCTTCGACGGAAATGAGCACCGCTTTTACAGAGTGTGAAGAACAAATTGGCGGACATCATCATCCTGAATTAATTATTACTGAAATACTTGATGATGAAGGAAATCCGGTAAAAGAAGGCGAAAGCGGAGAATTAACGATCACTACTTTGGGCGTTGAAGCAATTCCGTTGTTGAGATTTAAAACAGGAGATATTGTAAAAGCACATTATGAGCCTTGTAAATGTGGAAGAAATACAATGAGACTCGGACCTGTCATCGGAAGAAAACAGCAGATGATCAAATACAAAGGCACAACGTTGTATCCGCCTGCAATGAACGATATTTTAAATGATTTCAATAAGATTCTCTGTTATCAGATTGTTATTCAGTCAAACGAAATCGGGTTGGATGAAATTATCATTAAAGTAAGCACAGACAGCGATTCCGAGGGTTTTGTAAATGAAGTAAGAGATCATTTCAGGGCAAAATTAAGAGTGAGTCCGAAAATTGAACTGATAGATTTTGATGTTTTATCTAAAACGGTATTTAACCCGAACAGCAGAAAGCCGATAACGTTTGCGGATTTAAGATAAAGGATAAATAAAATAACCATGAAAAAAACGATATTTCTATTTTTAGTAGCTTTCTCGTCATGCTTAATGGCACAAAGAGTAAAAGTGATTACGGGAGATTATAACTTTTTAAAAGATCAAAAATTCATTAAAGTTGTTTTCAAATTTGAAGGTGTTACTTTTGCTAAAAAGAAAATTACCGAAGAACAATATATCAATGAGAGAATGCAGGAGATTGAAAAAAGGGCAGGAAAAAAAGAAGCAGAAAAATGGAAAAATGACTGGGAATTTTCAAAATCTAAAACTTTTCAGGATAAGTTTTTAGCTTCATGGAATAAGAATACAAAAATTGAAACATCTACAGATTTCAAAAGAACAAAATACACTCTAATTGTTGAGCCGAAATGGATTTCTCAAGGTATTTTTGGAGGAATTGGCAGTATTCCTGCGGAAATGAATTCTAAAATGACCTTTGTAGAATCAGACAATCCCACGAATATTTTAATGGTTGTTGAAGGAATAAAAGCAACCGGAGATAATGGGATTGGAATTCCAAATAATAATGATCGAATTGCAGAATGTTACGCAAAAACATCTAAAATGTTGGCGTTAAAAGTAGATCATTATGTTAACAAAAAATAGATTTTAAAATTTAAATAAACGATGAAAAAAACATTCCTATCCTTTCTGGTTTTTTTAGCCTGTGTTCTACATGCACAAAAGATGAAAGTGATTTCCGGAAATTTCGATTTCCTAAAAGGGCAGACTGAACTGAACCTTAACATGGATTACAACCATGTAACATTCTATAAAGAAAATGTAGATGAGATCGGCTACATTGCTAAACAGGAAAAAGCGATCCAAAAAGCAGGTAAAAGTCCTGAAGAATTTGAAAAGTGGAAGAAAGACTGGGAATATTCTAAAAATACTCAGTTTGTAGACAAATTTTTAGCATCCATGAATAAAAACACGGATATTAAAACTTCTGTGAACAATTCATCTGCAAAATATACTCTCATTGTAGAAACTGTCTGGATTTATCCGGGATGGTTCGGAGGAATTATGAACCAGCCTTCAAAACTGAGTACCCTTTTAAAATTTGTAGAAACAGAAAATCCTTCTCATGTTTTACTGGAAATCGAAAGTAAGAATGCTCCCGGCGATAATTTTGTGGGACTACCAAATAATAATGACAGAATTTCGGAAGGATATGCCAAAACAGCAAAGACTTTGGCTCATATGATTGAAAAAAAGATTAAATAATCTGAGTCGGGATAAGTCTTCTTAACCGCAATGATAAACAAAGAGATTCAATTATCAAGGATTCAGCTTTTAAGATATACAAAGGCGTAAAACTTATCAAAGTAATACCATTTTTGTGTTTTTTAAATAAACGAAGTGCCTTTGTTTAGCTTGCAAACTTTAAATAAGTAGAAAAATTTTTTGTTTTTCTTTGCGATAAATTAATCTAATGCTATAAATCAATTATTTAAATTTATTTCTTATCCCGAACTCAGGTAAAATAAAAATAATACAAAACCGCTTCATATTTCAGAAGCGGTTTTTTTATGCTTGTTGCTTTTCTGTTTTAATAAATTCTGCCAGATTTTTAATCGCTGTATCATGAATTCTCACAAAAGTATTCTTCTTATTCCAGACATAACCCGCCAAAACTGCACAGATTTTTCTTTTCACATCTTGATTTTCCGGCTGGTGGAAAAATAATTCCTGAAGATTTCCGGTGTACCATTCTTTTACATACGTTGTGAAAACATCAACGCCGTATAAAATATAGTCTGCAAATTCCTTTTGCCAGTCTACCTGTTCGCCGTTCAGTTGCCTTAAGGCTAATTTTGCTGCGGTCATTCCGCCTTCTGTAGCAAAAGCCATTCCTGAAGAGAAAACCGGATCTAAGAATTCCGAAGCATTTCCTGTAAGCGCAAAACCATCACCATACAATTTTTTTACCGAGCACGAATAATCTTTCAGATGTTGAGGTTCAAAAAGAAAATCTACATCCCCGAAACGTTTTACATAATAATCCGAAAGAGAAATGGCTTTCCTCAAAGCTTCCGTTGTATCTCCGTTTGCGGATAATTTTTCGATATATTCAGTAGGTCCCACAATTCCTACGCTCGTGTTTCCGTTGGAGAAAGGAATTACCCAAAGCCAGACTTCCGTTTCGATAATATCAAAAGAAATAAGCGTTCCTTCCGTACCTTCTTCCCGGTTAATATCTTTTACATGAGAAAAAATCGCAGAATGAGGAGAAAGTTTTGAAGGTTTTTCTAAATCTAAAAGTCTCGGTAAAACTCTTCCGTAACCGCTAGAATCAATCACAAATTTGGCATGAATTTCTTTTATTTCGCCGTTCTTATTTTTTACAGTCGTTACAGAATCTGTTCCGTTGAACTCAATGCCGATCACTTCCGTTTCGAATTCAAGATCAATTCCTTTATTAATGACTTCCTGAGCTAAAACATTATCAAAATCCGCTCTCGGAACCTGCCACGTCCAGTCCCATCCTTCCCCGAATTTATTACTGAAATCAAAAATGCAGACTTCGTTGCCTCTTAAAAAACGTGCTCCCAGTTTCTTCTCAAAGCCCATTTTATCAAGAGCAGGGAAAAGTCCGGCTTCATCAAAATGATCCATCACACGCGGAATCAGGCTTTCTCCAACAACCAGTCTCGGAAATTTTGTTTTTTCAACAACTTTCACGTTGACGTTGTTCTTCTTTAAATATGAAGAAGATACGCAGCCAGACGGTCCGGCGCCGATTACAAGAACGTCAACAAATTCTTTACTCATCTTTGATTTTTTATTTTAATAATAACTTCTATCTTTGCCGCAAAATTAATGACAATTAATTAATAATTACAAAATTATCTTATTACTTTTTAATTGATGAAAATAAATAACTTTTTAGAACTGAGCGACTTTAAGAAAGTCATCATCAACAATGAGAAAATAGAACTGGATGAAACACTTCTTGCCAGAGTGGATGAAAGTTTTCAGTTTTTAAAAGAATTTTCAAAAAATAAAGTAATTTATGGGGTGAACACAGGTTTCGGACCCATGGCGCAGTTCAAAATCAGCGATGAAGATACCCATCAACTTCAGTATAACTTAATCAGAAGCCATTCTTCGGGGATCGGGAATCCGCTTCCGGCAGACGAAGCAAAAGCCTGTATGCTGGCAAGACTGAATACCTTATCATTAGGAAAATCGGGCGTTCATCATTCTGTAGTAAATTTACTTAAAGAATTAATAAACAGAGATATTACGCCGCTTATTTTTGAACATGGAGGCGTTGGAGCAAGCGGAGATTTGGTTCAGTTGGCACATCTTGCGTTGGTATTGATCGGGGAAGGAGAAGTTTTCTATAAAGGAGAAAGAAAATCAACAAAGGAAGTTTTTGAGATCGAAAACTTACAGCCGATTCAGGTAGAAATTCGTGAAGGACTGGCTTTGATGAACGGAACATCCGTGATGTCCGGAATTGGAGTCGTTAATGCGCATAAAGCGAATCAGTTAACCGATATTTCAATCAAATTATCTTGTGCGATCAACGAAATTGTTCAGGCGTACGACGATCATTTATCTGAAGTTCTGAATGGAACAAAACTTCACGAAGGACAGCAGAAAATTGCAGAAAAAATGCGTGCTCATTTGTCTGACAGTCAATTAATCAGAAAAAGAGCAGACCATTTATATACTCACTTTGAAGAGCAGGAAAAAGTTTTCAAGGAAAAAGTTCAGGAATATTATTCTTTACGATGTGTTCCTCAGATTTTGGGACCTGTTCTGGATACGTTGGAATATACGGAAAAAGTATTGGAAAACGAGATCAATTCAGCAAATGATAATCCGATCATCAATGTAGAAGATCAGCACGTTTACCACGGTGGAAATTTCCACGGCGATTACATTTCCCTTGAAATGGACAAGCTGAAAATTGTGGTCACCAAATTAACAATGTTGGCAGAAAGACAATTGAATTATTTACTGAATTCTAAAATCAACGAAATCCTGCCTCCGTTTGTTAATCTGGGTAAATTAGGATTCAATTTTGGGATGCAGGGTGTTCAGTTTACAGCAACTTCTACAACGGCAGAAAGCCAGATGTTATCAAACCCGATGTATGTTCACAGTATACCTAACAATAATGATAATCAGGATATTGTAAGTATGGGAACCAATGCAGCGGTGATCTGCAGAAAAGTAATCGAAAATGCATTCGAGGTGTTGACGATTGAAGCGATTACCATTGTTCAGGCAATAGAATATCTTGGTTTTCAGGATAAAATTTCATCAGCAACCAAAGAATTGTACGATGAAATAAGAAAGATTATTCCTGCGTTTTCAGATGATATGGTAATGTATCCTTATCTGGAAGAAGTGAAGAAATATTTAAAGGCAATGTAATTTTTTAAGGAAATTAATTGTCATACTTAAGGAAAGGAAAATATATACAAAAAACTAAAACTACATAAGCAACACATGAAATGTGCAATCGTCACAGGAGGCTCAAGAGGAATCGGAAGAGCAATCTGTATAAAACTGGCTGAAGAAAAAAACTATCATATCTTAATCAACTACACTTCAAACGAAGCGGCAGCTAAAGAAACGTTAGCTAAAGTTGAAGAATTGGGATCTACCGGAGAAATTTTGAAATTTGACGTAGGAAATGCCGAAGAAACCCAAAAAGTTTTAACAGAATGGCAGGAAAATAATCCTAAATCCGTTGTTGAGGTGATCGTAAACAATGCCGGAATTACAAGAGACGGATTGTTCATGTGGATGCCGAGTGAAGACTGGAACGCGGTAATTAACACCAGTTTAAATGGCTTTTTCAACGTGACGAATTTCTTTATCCAGAAACTGCTACGCAATAAATACGGCAGAATCATCAATATGGTTTCTGTTTCCGGAGTAAAGGGAACAGCAGGACAGACCAATTATTCTGCGGCGAAAGGAGCTTTGGTAGGAGCTACAAAAGCGCTTGCTCAGGAAGTGGCGAAAAGAAACATTACCGTAAACGCTGTTGCACCGGGATTCATAAAAACGGACATGACGCAGGAATTCAATGAAGACGAATTAAAAGCAATGATTCCTGCAAACCGGTTCGGGGAAGCAGAAGAAGTGGCAGATTTAGTCGCATTTTTAGCATCTAAAAAGTCATCGTACATTACAGGCGAAGTCATCAATATTAACGGAGGAATCTACTCATAAAATCAGGTGGCAGGTAAAAGACAGCAGTTGTGAGCTGCAATCCAAAACCTAAAACCTAAAACCTTGAACATTACATGGAAAATAGGGTTGTCATTACCGGAATGGGAATTTATTCCTGCATCGGAACTTCTTTGGAAGAGGTGAAAGAATCTTTATTTCAGGGAAAATCCGGAATTCATTTAGTAGACGAAAGAAAAGAATTTGGTTTCAGATCGGGATTAACGGGCGTGGTTCCGAAGCCTGATCTCAAAAATCTTCTCAGTCGCAGACAGCGCGTAAGCATGGGCGAAGAAAGCGAATATGCATACATCGCAACACTCGATGCTTTACAACAGGCAAATATAGACCAGGATTTTTTAGACAATAACGAAGTCGGAATTTTATATGGAAACGACAGTGTTTCCAAGGCGGTGGTAGAATCGATCGATATTGCGAGAGAGAAAAAAGATACAACGTTAATGGGTTCAGGAGCTATTTTTAAATCCATGAACTCTACGGTTACCATGAACCTTTCTACCATTTTTAAACTGAGAGGAATCAATTTAACCATCAGTGCAGCCTGCGCAAGCGGATCTCACTCTTTGGGACTGGCTTACATGATGATTAAAAACGGTTTTCAGGAGATGATTATTTGCGGAGGAGCACAGGAAACCAATAAATATTCGATGGCGAGCTTTGACGGTTTGGGCGTTTTCTCAGTACGGGAAAATGAACCCACAAAAGCATCCAGACCTTTTGATAAAGACAGAGACGGCTTAATTCCGAGTGGAGGAGCAGCAACTTTAATTGTTGAAAGTTTAGAATCTGCCCAAAAAAGAGGAGCCAATATCATCGCGGAAATTGTCGGGTATGGATTTTCTTCCAACGGAGGACATATTTCCACACCCAATGTAGACGGACCTGCTTTAGCAATGGATCGGGCTTTAAAACAATCCGGATTATCGGCAACAGATATCGATTACATTAATGCTCATGCGACGTCAACGCCAATTGGTGACGCCAATGAAGCAAAAGCCATTTATGAAATTTTCGGAAGCGAAGTTCCCGTGAGTTCAACAAAATCAATGACCGGTCACGAATGCTGGATGGCAGGTGCGAGCGAAGTTATTTACTCTATTCTGATAGTGCAGAACGATTTTGTAGCCCCGAATATTAATCTGGAAAACCCTGATGATGAGGCGAAAAAGATAAATTTGATCGCCGAAACTAAAAGTCAAAAAATTGATGTATTTTTGTCGAATTCTTTCGGATTTGGGGGAACCAATTCTGCATTAATCGTTAAAAAATTTAATTAAAAACATGGAAAGGGAAAAGATTATTGCGATCGCCAACGATTTTTTAGTCAATGAATTTGAAGTTGACGGCGATGAAATCAGCAATGATGCAAACTTTAAAAAAACGTTAGGCTTAGACAGCTTAGATTATATTGATCTTGTAGTGGTTATCGAATCTAATTTCGGAGTGAAATTAGGAGAAGCAGACTTCAAAAACATAGTGACTTTTGACGATTTCTATACCGTGATCGAAAATAAGATTACTGAAAAAAGCGTATAATTGATTTAGCTTCTTTGCTGAGTAAAACGCCCTTGCGAACTTAAAAAACAGGTACTAGTTAAAAAATTCTTGCGAACTTTGCGTTAAGAACAAAAAGTATGAACAAATGGAAAGGTAAATCTAAAGGGACGATTCTGGGCTATAAAATTTTCGTCTGGTGCATTAGAAATATCGGGATCAGGAGTTCATATGTGGTGCTTTACTTTGTTGCGTTCTATTATTTTTTGTTCGAAAAAAACAGCAACAGATACTACCGTTATTATTTTTCAGAAAGGCTGAAATATGGCTTCTGGAAAACAAAACTTTCTCTGTTTAAAAGCTATTTCACTTTCGGAACCGTTCTTATTGATAAAACTGCTATTTCAGCAGGATTGCGTAACAAATACACCTACGAATTCGATGGAATTCAAAACCTCAGAAACCTTTTAGCCGAAAAAAAAGGCGGCGTTCTCATCAGTGCGCACATCGGGAATTTTGAAATTGCCGAACATTTCTTTGCCGATATCGATTTCGACTGTCAGATCAACTTAGTAACAACAGATCAGGAAGTTACAGTTATTAAAGAATACCTTGAAAGTGTTTCCGTAAAAGCGAGTAGCATTAAATTCATCTACGTGAAAGAAGATATGTCCCATATTTTCGACATCAATGAAGCCTTGTCTAAAAATGAGCTCATTTGCTTTACCGGAGACCGATATTTCGAAGGCTCAAAGTTTTTAGAAGGCGAATTACTGGGGAAAACAGCGAAATTTCCTGCAGGACCTTTTCTCATTGCTTCCAGATTAGGCGTTCCGGTCGTATATGTGTATGTGATGAAAGAAAAAAATCTGCATTATCACTTGTACGCAAGAGTTGCCGAAAACGTCAAAAAACGAGATGCACAGGGACTTTTGAACTCTTACACCCAAAATCTCGAATCCATGATCAAAAAATATCCGCTTCAATGGTTCAATTATTTTGATTTTTGGGACGATATTAATTAAATTTCCTACTTTTACCTTCAGAAAACTAATATTTAACTCAAACATGATTGAGAAATTTAAAATAAAGTCCTGAGTTTCCTTTTATCTTTGCTGAGTGTTAACGCCTTTGCCTCAATTTTATGATTGATTCATTGGATTCGGCGAAACTTCGTTTTGCGAACTTAAAAACAGGAAGTGATTAAAAAAATATTTGTGGACTTTGCGTTTTAAATTTCAAAATCATTAAAGACACTTTCCTCCTTGAAAAAAACGTTCGACATACTCGTAATCGGCAGCGGATTGGGCGGTCTTGTTTCAGCGCTTGTTCTGGCGAAGGAAGGCTTGAAGGTGTGCGTTCTCGAGAAAAACAATCAGTACGGTGGAAATTTACAGACCTTTTCCCGCGACAAACTCATCTTCGATACCGGAGTTCACTATTTAGGAGGACTTTCCAAAGGGCAGAATCTTCATCAGTATTTTTCCTATCTGGGAATTATGGATGAACTTCAGCTTCATAAGATGGACGAGAACGGCTACGACAAAATCACTTTCGGAGACGATGAAACCGAATATCCTCACGCACAAGGCTACAGAAATTTTGTTGAACAGCTATCAAAATACTTTCCAGAAGAAAGAGATAATTTAGAAGACTATTGTGAAGAAATTCAGAGAGTTTGCAGCCAGTTTCCCAGATACAATCTGGTGGGAAAAGACAATTACAATGAAGAAATTCTTCACTTAAATACCAAAAGATTTATTGAATCTTTAACCTCAAATAAAAAGCTGCAGTCCGTTTTGTTGGGTTCTAATTTTTTATATGCAGGAGATTCTGAAAACGTTCCGTTTTACGTTCATGCTCTCACCGTAAATTCTTATATTCAAAGTGCTTACAAATGCATAAAAGGAGGAAGCCAGATTTCAAAACTGATGATTCGCAGGCTTCGTGAATATGGAGCAGAAGTACACAAACATGCTGAAGTTTCCGAATTTATTTTTAATGAAAACAATATTTTATCCGGAGTAAAAACTTCAGGAGGAAAAGAATATTTTGCAAAAAAATTCATCTCAAATATTGAAATTCGCACAACCCTGAAACTTCTTGGTGAAGAAAGGCTTAAAAAATCATTTGTCAACAGAATTGTAAGCTGGGAACCGGTTCCGTCATGTTTCAGTGTTTATCTCGTGATGAAACCGCAGTCTTTTCAGAATTTCAATTATAATATTTACCATTTTGCCAATGAGGAAATGGTCTGGAATGCCCATCGTTATCAAAAAGAAAAATGGCCCGAAATGTATATGCTTTCTTCCACAGAATCCAAACAAAATCCCGGTTTTGCAGAAAGTCTCACCGCCATTTCCTACATGAATTTTCAGGAAGTGGAAGAGTGGAAGGAAACCGTCAATACCGTTGTAGACAAATATGAAAGAGGAGCATTGTATGAAAAATTCAAGCTGGAAAAAGCTGAAAAAATGATCGATGCTTTAGAAAAGAAGTTTCCTGATTTAAGAAAATCGATTAAGTGTTTTTACACTTCTTCACCGTTGTCTTATCGCGATTATATCGGAAGTTTTAACGGAAATATGTACGGTTACATGAAAAGTTCCGAAAATCCTCTGAAAACCATGGTTTCTCCACGCACGAAAATCGACAATCTCTTTCTTACCGGACAGTCTGTCAATATGCACGGAATTTTGGGCTGTACGATCGGCGCATTTAATACCTGCGCAGAAATTCTCGGAAAAGAGCTGATTGATGAAAGATTAACACAACTGATTAATAAAAATAAAGGTGAAAAATAGCGAAAATGATAAGCCGTTTATTGTCATCCGGAACGAAATGAAATGGAGTGAAGAATCTAAATTGTTTTTTTTGAGATTCTTCCTTCGTCAGAATGACAAGATTCAATGTTTTCGAAATAGCGGATCTATAATCTTAATTTTTCTCAGTCTAAACCTTTGCCTTTTCCTCACATCTTGCGGAATAAGAAAATCCATCAAATATATTCCCGATGTAAAACAATACTCGCTTGATGTTCCGAAGGTTAATAAAATTAACGATTCAACTTTCAGTTTCAATCAGAATTATTTAACAAAAAATAAGCAGCAGATCTGGGAATTGTATATTCAAGGAAATCCTCTCCAATTAGGTTATAATAACGGAGCTTTAACCCAAAATCTGATGCAGAAACAGGAAGAAATTTTCTTTTCCAAAATTGAAGGATTTGTCCCGTCTAAGTTTAAGCAAAACTTACTGAGAGGTTTCCTGAAATGGTACAACCGGAAAATGTATCTTAACATAAGGGAGGATTTTCAGGCAGAAATCTACGGCATGTCTCAATATTCTTCGGACAAATATAATTTCATCGCGCCAAAGTTTCTGCGAAGTATGTATTTGCACGGAGCGCACGACATTGGTCATGCCATGCAGGATTTAATGATGGTGGGATGTACTTCTCTTGCGGTCTGGAATGAAAATACAGAAGACGGAGATCTGCTCATCGGAAGAAATTTCGACTTTTACGTGGGAGATGATTTTGCTAAAAATAAGGTCATAGAGTTCGTTCAGCCGGAAGAAGGAATTCCTTATCTTTCTGTGACATGGGCAGGAATGATCGGCGTAGTTTCAGGGATGAACAAAGAAGGAATTACGGTTACCATTAACGCTGGAAAATCTAAAATTCCACTGACTGCAAAAACACCGATTTCTCTGGTGACAAGGGAAATTTTACAATATGCCAGAACCATTGATGAAGCAATTGCCATTGCCAAAAAGAGAAAAGTCTTCGTTTCGGAATCTATTCTGGTCGGAAGTGCGAATGATAAAAATGCGGTGATTATTGAAGTTTCTCCCAATAATTTAGGGGTGTATAAAGTGGAAAACACAAGCCGTGTTTTTTGCACCAATCATTTCCAGTCGGAGGCTTATAAAAATGATAAAAGGAATCAGAAACATATTGCGGAAAGCCATTCAGAATACCGTTATGAAAAACTGAAGGAACTTTTAGAAGAAAATAAAAAGCTCAATCCCGAAAAAATGGCTGCGATTTTAAGAGACAAATCCGGCTTGAAAGGAGAGAAGATAGGATTTGGAAACGAAAAAGCAATCAATCAGCTTTTGGCGCATCACGCCGTGATCTTTTCACCTCAGAAAAAACTGGTGTGGGTTTCTGCAAATCCTTATCAGTTGGGAGAATTTGTCTGTTATGATCTGAATGAAATTTTTTCGGATAAAAGATTAAAAAGCGGCGAGTTTGCGAAATCTGAATTGAATATTCCAAAAGATCCTTTCCTAGACTCTCCGGAATTTAAAAATTACGAACGGTACAAAATGATGAGTGAAGAAGTGGAAAAGGGAATTGAAGGAGATGTTTTACTCACCGAAGATTTTCTGCCCCATTATCAGTCTTTAAATCCGGATTTCTGGCTTGTTTATTATCATGCCGGGAAATATTATTATAGTCAGAAAGAATATGCAAAAGCAAAAACAGAATTCGAAAAGGCTTTAACCAAAGAAATTACCACGGTTCCGGATAGAGAAAATGTGGAGAAATATCTGAGAAAGACAGTGAAAAAACTGAAATAAGGAATTTAGTTTTTATCAGGACTTATTTTATTCAGGAAAAGAAAAGTTGCTACCCCTAAAATTGCAGAGGCTGAAGTTGCTAGAATAAAACTTCCGATAACGTACTGCAGCAGATTATTTTTTACCAGATCGAAGTTCAGTTCCTGACTAAAAATATTGCTGTCTCCATGAACAAAAGGAGAACCCAAAAACAGCGAAGCGGCAATAATGAAGGGAATAAAAGGCGGTAAACTTACATTGGATGCAAAAAAGGCAAGCACTTTATTCAGCTTGAATAGTACAGAAAGAGAAATAACAATCAGCGTATGAAATCCCCAGAATGGAGAAAAGCCCACAAAAACGCCCAGAGCAATAGAAAAAGCTTTAATCCTGTTGCTTCCGTCACTTTCAAGAACATCTTCTTTTATGAATCTTTTAATGCTTTTTTTTTTGAAATTATTCACGAAGTTTCGCGGAATAATATAAAGTAAAGTAATGGTAACCAGAATGGTATTCAGGATACTGATCCTCGTAAAATCTTTAAAAGGTCTGAAGTGAGAAACTCTTTCCGCAGGATCGTAAAGCACCTTCACCGGAACATTTTTTACCGGAACGTGTCTCCACGCAGTTCTTACAATAATTTCAATTTCAAATTCAAACTTTGGCGTAAAATATTTCTTGGGAATTTTGTGTAAAGGATATAATCGATAACCGGATTGTGTGTCTTCAAGCTTGATTCCGGTTTCAAACCAGAACCAGAAATTAGAGAAGCGGTTTCCGAAACTGCTTTTCTTGGGAATTCCGTCCTGAGACATATTTCGGTTCCCAATCAATAAAACATCTTCCTTTTCATTTAGCAAAGCCTCCACAAAAACAGGAATATCATCCGGATAATGCTGTCCGTCGGAATCAATCGTGATCGCATAATCGTAGCCCAGTTCTTTAGCCTTTCTGAAACCGATTTTTAAACCATTTCCTTTTCCTTTATTCTCCGGTAAATCAATAACTTCGATCTGAGAATAACTTCTTAAAATTTCTCTCGTAGAATCCGTAGAACCGTCATTTACAACAATAATGTCTTCCGTATAATCCAGAACACCGTCGACTACCCTTTTCAGAGTTTTTTCATTGTTATAAGTAGGAATTAAAACACAAATTTTCTTTTCAGAGATTGCATTTCGTACTTCAGAAAGATTCATGTAAATGGCTGATTAATAGTTTTTTATTTAAAATTTGCCTTTTCAGTCTCCGTCATGGTTTTAGACTGTGCTGCAAATTTTTTAATATAACTTTTTAAAGCAGAATTCTGTTTGCTGTAATTATTGATGAGAAATACCTTATCATCTTTAAGGCTTCCTCTGTAACCTACAATTTTCGGAATGTTTTCCTGAACACTCATGCGGATCAGTCTTAATTCAGCATTATTCGGATTGCTTTTAATAACCGCTTCAAGATTGGTTGCTCCGGATTTTACCAAAGCTTTTCGGTTATTTTTGGAAATTTTTGCCTCCATAATCTGCGCCGCCGCTTTATATCCCTGAATTGCCGCATCCGATCCCGAAGTTTTTTCGGCTAAACTGATGAACGCTTCTGTATTGGCATTAGAGCTGCTTGCTTTGGTGTAACTTTCTCTCAGAGATTCAAGACCCGACTGAAAAAAAAGCATAAAAGCGGTGATAAGTGAAAATAATACTTTCATTATGTCAATTTTTGATAATTTACCGACATTTTTAATGCAATAGTCTCGCCAAAAGAAGTCGTGTTCTTTACCTTTACATCTCCTTCATTCTCAGTAATATCGAGCTGAATTTTAAGATCCGGCGTTTCAAAAGGATTGATGATTGCCATAAACTTTACATTCGATGCCGTTTTTAAAAATAATGAAGATCCGGTAAATTCTTCCGTAAGTTCCTTCACGATCTGCATCATACAAACTCCCGGTGTTACAGGATTTCCCGGAAAATGTCCCTTAAAAATATCGTGATCTTTATTCAGGGAAATCTGCGCGGTGAAACTTCCGCTTTCTGTTTTTTCGTAGGATTGTAACGTATAAAAGTCTGTAAGTATTGTCTGCATGATGTATTCTGTTTCAGTTGTTTGAAATCTTTTTCTGAATTTTAAAATTTCAAAAAATTTAATATTTAAACCTTCGCGAAGATATGTTTTTTTGAAAGGAAAAGAAAATGGTTTTGGTCATCAACATCAATTCTATTTCTTAAAATGGAACGTGTAATAACCACCAATCTGAAAAACCATATTTGAATTGGAAAACAGGAAGGAGGAATTTTCGTGACCCAGCATTGATGCAAAACCTTTTTTAATTCTTACTTCAACCCCCAGATTTTTAAAAATATCATAACCAAGACCTCCCGAAAAACCAAGATCGAGTCCGGAATTGTTTTCGCCGACAGCCAAATCCAGAAACGGACCGGCAAAAACACTGAAATTTTTGATATAAATTTTGTTTGTAAGCTGTACTCCGATAAAATTGTAATGCAGTCTTTTTTCCGGAAAAACTCCGTTTTCTGTAGTGTACTGTAAATTGGTTCCCTGTCTGGAATAGTTAACTTCCGGTTGCAAAGCATAACGTTCTGTAAATCTAATGTTTCCCTGTAATCCAAAGTAGAAATCGGTTACCGTTTTCAGACTTGTATGAAGTACTTTTTCCGGGTTTTCATCTTCATGGAGATAAAAGGTTTCATTACTTCGGTTGGTAAGATTGGCAAAATTTACTCCCGCTCTTATTCCGGGATTGAAAGTAACCTGAGCTGATAAAAATCCGGAGATCAGAATCAGCAAGGCAAAAATCTTTGTTTTCATGTAAGGTTATTGGTTTTCGGTGATCTGGAATAGTTTTATATTGATTTTAAAATCTTTATGTTGTAAATTAAGACTGTCTGCAAACGTATTTTTCTTTGCATCAAATGTAAAATCGATCTTTTCCTTCTTGTTTTTCGTGTAAATGATTTGTTTTAACAGATTATTTTCTTTGCTGAAGAACAAATAATACCCCTTCTTATCCATTTTAGAAAGGTAAATCTTAGAATTTTCGTTTTCAAAACTTTCTGTTACCGGATATTTCTGCTTCAGAAGCTGCTGAAAATCATTCCTCAAAAAATTAATTACGATTTTCTTATCCAGATCAGGAAGAACATAATTCAGCTTGAAATCATCTTCAGAAATCTCAAAATCAATCAGTTTATTCCCAAAATCAGAAGTCAGAACCACACGATGGGTCGTTTCGCTGATTTTTTTGATAATTAAAATTCCGCTCACATGATTTTTATAAATATCCATCTGACATTTATACACATAATCTTCGCTGGATGAAAAGTATAAGTTCTCAACCGTTTTTTCAGAAGACGGAATCGGTTTTACATCAGTTAGCGTGTACGTTTTACACGATGTAAACAGAATGAAAATCAGGCTATAAGCTAAATTCCGAAGCTGCAACAGGCGCATTGATCTTGGTGTTTTTAAAAACAATATTCGTGGTGTCTCCCGAAGCTTCCGTCATATTAACCTGTGAAACCGTAGATTGATTTTTAGGAAAATGCAGCTCGATCTGCTTGATATATTTTAAAAGCTGAGCCGATTTCGGAGTGAATTTAGCAATGTTTGAAGTCGCATTCTTCAGGTAAGAAACAGAGAATTCCGGATCGTTGAACAACTGTCCGTTTGAACTTCCGACAATTAATTTGTTGATTTTTTCAAACGTTTTGCTTTTTGCATCCACTGAAGATTTTTTACCCTGATCATTAATCAATATTTTGTTGTCTTTAAAAACAATGCTGTATTGATAGGGTTTTGTGTACTTCCAACTCAGCATATTCGGTGTTTTCAGAGACATTTTTCCGTAGGTGACAATGTTTTTATCCAAAAAATCCATTTTTTTGGTTTGGATAAAATCTGCCTGTAATGTTTTTATTTCCTTGGTTTCCGAAGAAACTTTAGTTACAAATGCTTTCGCTTCCGCTCCCGACATCACCGTGTTTTGAGCAAAGACAAAAGTCGAAATTAATAAAAAAGTGCTTAAAGCTATATTTTTAATCATTGTTTAACGTCTTTAAATTTAACCACATGGATGACAAGGGTTTCACAAAGGACACTATTAAAGAATATTTATTAATAATTCCTGTCTTCCTGGTGAAATCCTTTTGGACTTAGTGGCTTTCAAACTTATCAATTGTAAAAGTTGAATAATTTTTCTGCTTCAAAAATACTAATAAATCCTCCAAAACATTGTACGTTTTTTGTGAAGTATCATGAAGAAGTACAATACTTCCTTTTTTTAAATTTTTCGTTACTTTCTGGTAGATTTTTTTTTCATCTTCTGTCATCGTATCAAGAGAACGGACGTTCCATCCGATGCTTTTTTTGCCGGTTTTTTTGATGGCTTTGGCGATATTCGGATTAGTAACTCCGAAAGGCGGTCTGTAAAAATTGGTTTTTAGATTTCCAATTTTAAGCATCACTTCATCACATTTTTCAATTTCTTCCGTCATTTTTGATGTCGATAAAAAACCAGTGTTGTTGGAGTGCGATAAAGTATGATTTCCAACGGTATGACCTTCCGCAATGATTCGTTGAAAAGTTTCAGGATATTTTTCAATCTGTTTTCCGATACAGAAAAAGGTTGCTTTTACCTCGTTTTCTTTTAAAAGATCTAAAAATTTGGGAGTGAATTCAGTCGGACCGTCATCAAAAGTCAGCGCCACTTCTCTGATTTTCGTTCTTTTATGGGTAATGCTGTTGACAAAATATCCCAGTTCAATATCGAAAGAACCCCAGATTACAAGCGCAGAAAACAGCAAAAAACAGAACAGATACACCCAAAAACTTCCGTGAAATGCGAAAATAATAACGTTGCAGAAAAGATAAAATAAGATAAATAGATAATGTTTCATCTTTATTGTCTTTAAATTTTGGGTTTAAAATATTCACAATCTGTATCCATGCTGTCATTCTGAATGAAGCTAAGCGGAAGGAAGAATCTCAAATTAATATTCTTAATGTTTACGCTAAAATAAACCATTAAGTTTTAGTTTAGAAGTTAAGATTATTAAGAGATTTCTCCTTCGTCGAAATGGTAATTATGCTGTTTTTCTTTGCTAAATAGAATACTCCTGCAAACGGAGCCTATTTTCAATCAAACCTTACAGGTTTCAAAAACCTGTGAGGTTTTAGTTTTAAGCTTTCCCCAACGAAACCAAGCTGTGTTTATTTCCTCTTCAATACTTGTAAAGCAAGATTTGTTCTACTTTATTTTTTAAGTTCCAAACCTCACAGGTTTTTAAAACCTGTGAGGTTTTAATTTTTAAGCCTTTCCTAACAAAACCAGACTGTGATCATTTCCTCCTAAATGATTGTAAAGCAGAACATTTTTAATTTCTTCTTTTTTTAGGTCATTAATCATCATCACTTCCGGAATCTCTTGATTTTTAAGAATATGACAAGCCATAAACGTCGAAAAACCACTCGCCGTATTAAATTCACCACTCAAATGTTTATAATACAGCAAAGCCGAATTGTCAAACAGATGCATTGCATTTTTGTAATAAACATCCGATTTTACATCTCCACTGAAACCTAAAATAACCGCATCGATATCTTTATTCGTCAAATTATTTTTAGCTAAAAAATCTTCAATAAACTGCTGAGTTTCTTCTAAATCTAATTTGTTTGTGATCTGAATATCCGTTAATTGAGCGTAAGAGCTTTCTGTTTTATCTTTTCCTAAAACGAAAAAACTGGCACCTTCTCCCCAAATGACGCCTTCTGTTTCAGAATTCAGAAAATCAACGGGAAGATTTTCTTCTTTTTTAATGGTTTTATTTAATTGGTACAGTTCCATCACTCTTTCCGTCTGTTCGTCTGTGGAACCGACCAGAACGTTTTCAGCTTCACCGTCATTGATTTGTAATTTTCCGTCTAAAAACGAAAATTCCAGAGATGAAGAAGTGTTTACATACGTGAAATTGTACGCGTGGCATTGCAAACCCAAAGCGATTTGTCCTGCAACTGTATTGTGAGTAGACTGAATAAAATAAGTCGGAGTCAGAAACTCTTCATGATTATCCAGCACATTTTTCAGAAACTTTTCCGAATCCTGAGAACAGCCCATTCCGGTTCCTGTGATGATCGCATCTGGATTTTCAATTCCTGCTTCTTTTAAAGCATATTGAGAAGCTACGGAACTCATTTTTACCGTTTTAGACATTCTTCGGATCATTGCCGGAGGAATGAATTCTTTGTAAACAGGTTCAATAGCTTTTAAAACCTGAACTGAATTTTCAGGTTTAAGATTCCGGAAAAAATTTTCGTTTAAAGTGTCCTGAGCTGAAATACAGGCTGCGCTGTTGATGTAAACGGCACTCATGATTTTGAGAAAATTAGAGTTGAACAATTTCCTCCAAAACCAAACGAATTGGAAAGAACGTGATTGATGTTTTTCTCTTTAAGCTCCGTTACAGGCGTTAAATCAAACTCTGCCATTTTTGTTTTAAAGTTCAGATTCGGGAAAATGATATTATTTTGAATCGCCAAAAGAGAATAGATGGCTTCAATTCCAGCCGCAGCAGCCAGCGTATGACCTGTAAATGCTTTTGTAGAACTGAATTCCGGAACGTTATTTACCCCGAAAATTCGGATCATCGCAATTCCCTCAGATAAATCGTTATTTGGCGTTGCTGTTCCGTGAACGTTGATATAATCGATGTTTTCTTTATCTAAGCCCGAAACTTTTAATGCTTTTTCCATCGCTAAATAAGCTCCCTGTCCGTTTTCCGAAGAAGCAGTTTGGTGATGCGCATCATTGGCATTTCCGTACCCTGAAAGATAACCCAGAACTTTTTTATTTTCTTTTTTTACCACATCATCAGATTCTAAAACGATGAAAGCGGCAGCTTCACCCAGATTCAGACCTTTTCTGTCGTTATCGAAAGGCGTGTTGTAAGAATCCGTAAGAATCATCAACGTATTGAAACCGTTCAAAGTAAATTTTGAAAGAGAATCTGTTCCGCCGACAATTACACGGTCTAGAACACCGTTTTTAATCAGTTTTGCGCCCATCATAATGGCGTTTGCCGCCGATGAGCAAGCTGTACTGATGGTGGAAACCATACCTTTTAATCCAAGATAATCAGCGATTAACAAAGACGAATTTCCCGCATCGTGAGAGTCAATGTATTTTTGCTTTTCAGGAAAGTCTTCATAGGAGTAGAAATATTTTTCGGTAACATCCATTCCGCCAACGCTGGTCGAAGAAATCAGTCCCGTTTTATATTCATTGATATCCGAAATTCCGGCACTTTCCACAGCTTCTTTTGACGCCATCATTCCCAACAGAGCGGTTCTCGTTGCATGATGATCTTCTTTGAGCTGAAGTTTTGCGGCAAGTTCTTCATTAGACAATTTGATTTCGCCAGTTTTGATATTTCCTTTATGGCGTGTTTCAAACAAAGTAATGTCCGAAATCCCGTGCTTTCCGGAAGTCAGCGAACTCAGATTTTCCTCCACATTGTTTCCAATGGCGGAAATGATGCCCATTCCTGTTATGGCAATTTTTTGACCCATCTTTTAATAATGTACCAATGTATCAGTTTAACAGTATAACAGTATAACAATATTGGTACATTGCTAAATTGATACATTGTTAGATTGAATTATTTTGTTCTGTTTTCTTCGATGAATTTTGCCATGGTTTCGATGGACGTAAAAATCTCCTTTCCTTTTTTCGGATCGGCTAATTTTATTCCGTATTCTTTATCCAAAAGAACGATAAGCTCCAGAGCATCAATAGAATCCAAACCAAGACCTCCTCCAAATAAAGGATCTGTGTCTTTAATTTCTTCTACTGCAACGTCTTCTAAATTAAGAACTTCTACGATTTTGTGTTTTAATTCTTCTCTTAAGTTTTCCATAAAATTAATTTGAAAATATGTTAATGAGACAATTTGAAAATGTATTAACTAATTGTTATGCTTTATTGATATGTTCAAATCAGCACATTTTCAAATTATCAAATTTATAATGTCAGCAAATATACAAAAGCTTTGTAACTTTCCTGATATAGTTCTACCCAGCCGCACAATACTTTATCTGCCTTTCCGGAGTGTAAAAGCTGTGCTGAATAATTGTTTAAAAATTCTTCATCCAATTCATCCAAAACAAAAAAAGCATTTTCGGTCTGCATTTTGTGTCTGATGCTGATTTCACCTACGCAGATATTCGGTAAAGTATACACAAAAACCGCGGGACTCGGAAAGTAATTTTCCTGAGAATTGATGCTTTCCTGATATTTGAAATCTGTGTCTAAACTTGATGATCTGTTCGCAAAAACCAATGCGGTTCTGCTTTGGTCTTCATCCTTGAGAATAATTTCAGAAGCAAGAAAAGCGAGTTTGCTTAAATGATCCATTTTATGAAATTTCGGATAATTCAGCGCTAAACTTTTATAAGCTTCTTTCGCAAAGTCTGAGAAGTTTTCAGTAGGGGTTTCAAAAATAACCTCGTTGTTGAGGACTATTTTTGAATTTTCTATGGTGCAGATGTCTGTTTTCTTCATGAGTAAGTTTCAAAAAGATTAGGGCTTTTTTGTTGGATTTTGATGGGTGTTGAAAACAGATAGTATAATGATTTTGTTATCAATAATATCAAAAATTATGAGGTAAGGAAATATCTGTACAAATGCTTCTCTGTAATTTTTTTTAATCTCGAAATGTTTTGGGTGGTCTTGAATTCTAACAAAGTATTTGTTTAGTTGCTTCATGAATTTTTCGCCCAAGCCTTTTTGTGCATTTTCATAATAAATATAGGCTTCAAGAATTTCTAAACTTGCTTCTTCCTGTATAATTAATTCATAAATCATTTTAAAGCAGATTTAGCTTTTTCCTGAACTTCCTCCCAAGTGTAAGATTTGCTTTCCCCTTTTATATATTTTTCTCTTCTTTCATTTATTACATCATAGTGTGAGTCTGGAACAGAATAATTATCTTCCTCTTCTTCAGCATCAATAATTCCTTTGAAAATGCGTAAAATTCTTTCATCGGCAATATCGATGAAATCGTGAATTCTTTTTCTGATGTCTACGGTGGAGTCCATTTTTAAAACTTTAATTTTATAAAATTACAAAATTATTTTCAGCATTTTTCCAAAACAATCGCGGCATTGCATCCTCCAAAACCGGAAGCTGTTTTCAGAATATATTTAATTTCTGCAGATTGGTTTTCTCTGATAATATTTAAAGGTTGGGAAGTTCCTGTTTCGTTAAAGTTTTTAGACGGAATTAAAGTTTTATTCAAGGCACTTTCCATGGAAATGATACTTTCCAACAATCCCGATGCGCCCAAACAGTGCCCGTAATAAGCTTTTAAACTGTTCAGATGGGTATTTTGCAAATTCATTCTGTTGAAAGCGATGGCTTCCATTTCGTCATTGTATATCGTCGCCGTTCCGTGTGCGGAGATGAAGTCTATTTTTTCTGCTGAAAGCTGAGCTTCTGTCATTGCGTTGTTGATGCTTGCAAATAATCCGTCTCCCGTTCTCGAAGGTCCGGAAATATGGTTTGCATCGTTAATTGCAGAGTCTCCCAGAATTTTAAAACTAAAGTTTTCGTTCTCATCTCGTTTTGAAGTAATGTAAACCGCCGCTGCCGCTTCGCCGATATTGATTCCGTCACGGTTTTTATCGTAAGGTTTGCAAATCTCGGTTCCAATTGCCTGAAAAGAATTAAAACCTGAAATCACAAATTCTGAAATTTCATCTCCGGCAATAACAAAAGCATCTTTATATTTTCCTGCCTGAATCATATTTTTAGCTACACCAATTGCCATGACTCCCGAAACACAGGCGTTAGAAACAACAATGGGCTTTGTTTGAAACCCGAAAAAATTAGCTATTTTTTGTGCTAAACTGGAAAGAAAAACGCTTTCCGGTAATGTTTCCTGATTTTTTAATAAGCTGATATTTCCTTTCGTGGTAGATAAAATAAAAGCGGTTTCCCCTGAGATTGAGTGTCTTTCAACCAATGGTTTTAAACTCAGCAAAAACATTTTTTCAAGTCTTGTGAAGCTCACGTTGTCATTGGCTAAACGCCGAATCTCCGATTTCTGAGGGGAGTCGAAGAATCTATTGAATTCGTTATCTAATTTCTCAGAATCAATCATCGAAGCATAAAAAGGCTCTTGATTTTCGATGATTTTATGTAAACCTACGCCGGATTTTCCTTCAACAAGAGCATTCCAGTTTGAAGAAACGTCAAAACCTAAAGGCGTGACGCAGTTATAATCTGTAATATAAACTTCTTTCTTCATCAGAGTCCCATTTTATCTTTCCATGCCTGAAAAAACTCAGGATTATACAAGCATAAATTGTTATCGGAATCCAGAAAAACCTGAATGGTTTCCCCTGAACAGACCAATTTATCTTCTTCGTTGAAAAGCTCATATTTATAGATCAATTTTGCCGAAGTTGAATTGACGAAAGTCGTTACAATTCTGAAGGTTTCGCCATATTTTAAAGGCAGAAAATGTTCGCAGGTGCTTTTTACAATCGGCGTTACAAATCCCGCTTTCTGAATATCAAGATACGTTAAACCATGCTGTCTTCCGAAAGCTTCTCTTCCGTCTTCAAAATAAACGATGTAATGTCCGTGCCACACAATTCCCAACGGATCTGTTTCGTTGAATCTTACACGAACTTCCTCTGTACAGCTTAATATATTTTGACTTTTAGCCATTTTTCTATTTGAAACATTAAGATTTTATTTTAAGAAGTTAAGCGATATAAGCTTCATGTCCTTAAATAAAATCAATCTATTGATTTCTTAATTATAGTTTAAATTCTTAAATCTTCTTAATAGTTAAAATTATTTAGAAATAAACAAAGTTCATTTAGTTTAAGAAAATTAAGATTAAAAATATCTTTTATAATTAATGTCAGTATTTACACTGCATTCTGTTTTCTTTCATAAAATAATGAAATTGCGACCATTGCTATATAAAATAGAAAAAGGAAAATGATTTCTTTCGCAATTCCAACAATTCCGCTGTTTCTTAAAATAATATCATAATAAGCATTTAATCCCCAGTTCATCGGAGAGAATTTGGCGATGGTCTGCATAAATTCAGGCATTAAAAATACGGGAACCCAGATTCCGCCGACTGCTGCTAAAACCACCACCGAAGTCGCACCAAACGGAGCCGACTGTTCCTGCGTATTGGCAACCGTTCCTAAAAGTACACCAAATCCGATGGCTGCCAAACCTGCAAAAATGGTCACGACAATAAGCGGAAACATTTTTCCGGTAACGTCAAATTGCGGAAGATCCATGTATGGGAAAAGATAAATTCCCACAGCAACCATCAGTAAAAACTGGATGACACAGATAATGAGATACGTAAAGGTTTTTCCTAAGATATGAACGAAATACGGAGTCGGGCTGATTCTCGCTCTTACACTTGTTCCCAGACTTTTTTCTTTAACCAGATTAATAGACAGAGGAACCACAATAAAGAATATCGCAAACAGCGCCCAAGCCGGAACGTTATGCTGAACGGAATTCGGCATGATGTCTGTTTTTCCTTTTTTCGGAGTGATTTCCTTAAAACTGATTAAATTTTTAGTTTTTCCGAGATCTTCCGTAGTTCCCAACTGATCCTGAAAGGCTTTGTAGATCTTTTTGTTCTCAATTTCAAAAACCATTTTGTTCACAGCGGTCATCACATTGTTTTTGAACCCGATATTGGTTGCCGGATCAAAATATAGATGAATATCATCAGATTTAACGGGACTTTCCTTCACAGATGTAGAGTCATTTTCAAGTCCAAATGAACTGACGATGGCCTGAACTTTAGATTCTACATTGGAATTGATATTCTTCGTTAAATTTTTCGGAATAACAATCGCCATCTGATAATCTCCTCCGAAAACTGCTTTTTCGGCAGATTCTTCGGTGAAATTGGTAAGAAGCTCGAAGGTTTTACCATTTTCGAACTCTTTTTTGATGTTTTGTGAAATCTCAGATTTGTCGTTATCAATAAAAATGATCGGAATTTTCGTGCCTTCCAGATTTTTAAAGGTAGAATCCTGAATTAAAGTAATGGTGATAATCAACAGCAAAGGCATCACAAAAATGATGACAATTCCTCCGATATCTCTTTTCAGCAAAAGAATCTCCTTGATGAAACTCCGCCACAATTTATACAACAACATCTCGTAATTCTTTTCCGGTTAATGATATAAAAACGTCTTCTAAATTTTCTGCATTGGAAACCTTACTGATTAATTCTTCAGGTGTTCCCACAGCATGGATTTTCCCATGATCGATGATGGCAATTTTGGTACAGAATTCTTCCGCTTCCGAAAGGTGATGGGAAGTGTAGATGATGCACGTTCCTTTTTTATTTAAATCCAAAAGATAATCGATAATCGCTTTTTTAGACTGAACATCCACACCAACGGTCGGTTCATCCAGAAATAAAACTTTCGGGTTATGAAGGGTGCCTGCAATCAGATTACAGCGGCGCTTCATTCCTCCGGAAAACTGTTCCACTTTTTTGTCTGCAAATTTCGACAAACCCATGATTTCCAGAGATTCAGTGATCGAATTCTTTAAATTTTTGTGACTCAACCCGTAAAGACTTCCGAAAAACATTAAATTTTCTCTTGCCGTTAAAGTTGGATATAAAGCATATTCCTGCGGAACGATCCCGATGATTTGTCTCAGTTTGAACCCGTTCTTCTGTGGTGAAAGTCCGTCAATTGTAAAATGTCCGGAAGTCGGTTTTATCAATCCGGAAAGCATGGAAATCAACGTTGTCTTTCCGGCTCCGTTAGGTCCGAGAATTCCGTAGATTTCGTTTTTGGCAATACTCAGCGAAATATCGTTTACAGAAAAGTCTTCTGCATTTTTATATTTTTTGTAGAGATTTTTTATTTCTATGAAATGTTCCACGTTATATTGCTTTTCTCAGTTTTTTATAAAAAGCTTCTTCCAGATCGGCAATGTGAAGCATTGATTTTGATAATTGGTTATAAATATCGCTTTTGGAGTTCCTGTTTTTGTACACTCTTGCAATATCCACCGCGAAATCTCTCCAAAGATCACCGATCGCCGTGATTTCTTTGGAAAGTTCTCGTAATTCGTCATTTTTAAGAATAACAGAGGCTTCCTGTAAAAATGCACCGTAAATAAATCTGAATCCGCCGCCGCCGGTTCCGATTTCTTCCTGCATTCTGATCAGTTGTCCCAGATAATGATTGGTGGTTTTTGTACCTTTTTTGGCTGCCCATTTCGGAATGCTTCTTGCGACCCATCTCATGGCTTTTACCCCGATAATAGGAACCGGAGCCAACATATTTTTACAGGTATCTTTTATTCCTTTTTTGATCGCCTCTTCCAGATTTACATGATCCGGAATGTGAGTAGGGTAGTACATATGACCTTTCGGCGGAAGTGCTCCTTTGGCGTATCTCACTTTTTCAAGTTCGGCTTCAGTAAGGGTTGTGGTGTAATCCATCACGGGATCGCTGATTAGGAATTTTCCGTCTTCTTTTCCGTAAACCACGAGATTGTGAGCGTTAAAATGGAATTTATATTCTTCGGGAAAATAAGTAAGGTTAAAAACGCCTACCTGCAAACCTGTCGGAATATTATTATTGAGGTTTCTTTCTAATGCTTTTTGTGCTTCGGCAGGATTGGAGAATTTTTCTCTTTTGATCTTAATTCCAAGTCTTTTTGCGGCTTTGCTGAAAATGGCTCCAGGCATCGGACGATAGCTGAAACCCGGTGCGAAATTAACTTTCAGGAAAGGTAAATACACGAAAAATAATCCGGAACCGATTCCGAAGATCATAGGCTCGCTGAGCTTCAGTCCTTTATTCAATAATAAATTGGAGGCAACACCGTTTTCGCAATGGGCAGTCTGGTGATGTTCAAAATTAAGTTCCATTCGTTTCTTGTCTTTTTATCGCGGGAAATGCTTGATTTTCATATTGTAGAGTTTCTCTTTCCGTCAAAATAACAGTCGGAGGAATTTTCTCTTTTAATCAATTGTCTACCCTTTGAAATTTTTTAGTTCATCCACCGAAATACCGAAAGCATCAGCATATTTTTTCAGTACGGAATCGCTTAGTGTTTTAAATATTTTTGGTTTTCCGTGTCTTTTTACACGCCACTGCCACATTCCGACATAGGCTGCAAGAACCTGCATATCCATTTTATTCAGCTCCATGAAATAAAAAATGGGGCTTGCTGTATTGTTGGCAACATTTTGTCTTGCTTCTTCAATTCTTTCATTAATCAAAGCCAAAGATTCGTCCAAAGCAGCTTTTTTAGCTTCCCAGCCAATACTGTTTGCAGTGGTGTAGTTGTTATTTTCATCTGTAACGTACAAAACCTCAGTCATATTCGCTGACTTTAAGTTGCTTTCGTCTTGTGGAAGGTCTTGTTTTTTCATCTGAAATTAATATTGAAAGATGGTTTAAATAGTTCGCTAAGATAATAAAAATGTGCAACATAGTATCATTTGTTTTTAGAGGGTCTTATAGGTGTTTATTGTTTATAAATCACCCCAAATCGTTATTTCTCTGTTTTATTTTCGAGCTTACATTTGTTATGATCTTTAAGAAATAATAACCATAAAATCTATATCATGATAAAAAAACATTTTTTAAAAGAAATTGAAATTTCAGGAACACAGTCAAGAGGAGCTGAAAATTCCTCAAAAGAAGTATCGAAGATACAAAGCTGGCTTAATCTTTACGCTTTTTTAAATCCTTCAAAAGGAACTTCAACCGGGATTGATGGTGATTTCGGACCGGCTACAGAAAAAGCGGTGAAGAATTACCAAAAGGCAAACGGACTTACTGAAAATGGAATTGTAACCCAGGAGCTTTTCCGGAAAATGGCAGATCCTATGATTAAAGCTTTTACCCAGCCTGTTGAGGGAACAGGATTAAGGGAATTGGTCGTGAATGCCGCAAAACAGCATCTTGTTGCCGGAGCACGGGAACTTACCATAAAAGGGGAAGGAAACAGAGGTCCTTGGGTAAGAGCTTATATGGATGGGAGCGAGGGAAAGGATCAGCTTTGGTGTATGGGATTTGTGCAGACGATTTTAGATCAGGCAACAAGTCAGATAGGAGGCAGTTTTACCAATATTGTGAAAAGAAGCTTCAGTTGCGATACGGTAGCTGGTGAAGCGCAGAAAAGAGACAATTTTATTGATTATACTTTGGTTAGAAATCGTGTATATCATGTTCGGCCGGGCGATATTTTTCTTTTGCAGAGCAGTACAAACAGCCACGACTGGATTCATACAGGAATTGTTGTTGAAAGTAACGGAGATGTTTTTGAAACCATCGAAGGAAATACCAATGCAGACGGAAGTGAAAACGGCTATGGCGTATTGCGGAGAACCAGAAATTTTATGAAATCTAAACTGGATATCATCAGAATTGATTAATCAGGAGAGGGATTAAAAACAAAGAAGCTGATCTTTTGGAACAGCTTCTTTGTTTATTTATGATTTCACTTCCTGAATAAATAGAGTAATTTCCGCTCTTATCAGCAGTTCATCATCATTGAATGTCTCACAAAAAATCTGACAGATATTTTCAAACTGCGAAACCAGTGAGGCTTTTGAAATAATTTTGTTGCCGACTTTGGGCAAAGTAAATATTTCAATTTTTTTTATGTTGGTAATGAAGCCAATTACTTTTGTTTCTGTTTCCGGATTTTCAAAAAAGCTTTGTCCTAAAATTGAGGAGCAGGTTTGAGCTGCATTTTCTATGAGTCCAGCTTCAACGAATACATTATCGTGAGCAAAAATATTGTCTTCTTTTATTTCAAAGGAAGTAATCACTTTTTCTTTCGTCAATTCCAGAATATAATCTGTCATCAGCATCGGTTCGCGATGCGGGAGAAAGTTGTGGATATTGATGATGTTTTCTTCCTTAATTTTCATTGGAATTTCAATTTTATTTTATCAGACCTCATAGGTTTCAAAAACCTATGAGGTCTATCTAAGTATAATTACATTACAACCGTTTTCATTTGAGATTTTGCAATAACCTCATCGTTCAGCTTGGTTACAATATCGACTAAAGTTACGCCCATCATTTCATTGATGATGGAAACTTCGGAAGTCAAGGTATCGCCCAATTTAGGTAAAGTATAGGCTTCAAAGGTTTTTATGGCTCCGATATATCCTGTAGGAGCTTCTTTTCCTAAAATGTAAAATTTATAACCGGTGTGTAAAGCTACACTCTGCGCCTGATGTTCTATCAAACCTGAAGCCTGAAAAATTCCGTTCTGAACAAAAATATTGTCTTCTTTAATTTCAAAACCTGAAATCAGGTGGCTATCGGAATATTCTGAAATGCTGTTCACCATGACGAAAGGAAATCTTTGCGGAATTAAGCTTTCCACAAAGTCCTGATCGGAGGTTGGTAATCTGTTTTCCATTAGCAAACCGTTAGCAAAGCACAGGAATAAGCAAATCTTCCGCTTTCAGGAACACAAAGCAATACTTTTTCTCCTTTTTTCAGCTTTCCGGAATTCATTAATTCTTCTAAAGCGATGAAGATAGAACCTGCTCCGATGTTTCCTACTTCAGAAAGGTTGTAATACCATTTTTCCCAAGGGAAATCCAGTCCTACATTGGCAAATTCTTCTTTAAGTCCTTCTTTAAAGTATCCTGAAGAAATATGCGCCAAAACATGGTCGACTGATTCCGGATCAAGTTCATGCTTATCAAAAGATGATCTTAAACTTTCGGCACCTTTTACCAGAATATATTTATCTAAAATTTTCGTGTCCTGTTTCAATGCAAAAATAGACTGTTTCAACCATTCGTCAGACGGATAATCTGCCCATGATTTCAGGCTTCCGTCTTCCTGCTTTTCGCATCCTGCGTACATACAGGCTTCGATCTCGTGTGCGTAAGAATAGAAATCAATCCATTCTACTTTAAGATTCGTAGCGTTTTCTCTCGGTTTATTTTCAAGTAAAAAAGCGCCTGCTCCGTCGGAAAGCATCCATCTTAAAAATTCTCTTTTGAAAGCGATGATGGGTCTTTCTTCCAGTAAAGCCAGATTTTCTGCTTCATGGTTGAATTTATCCGCCGTCATCCATGCCGACATTCTCTCGGAACCTGCGCAGACTGCCTGATCCTGAACTCCTGCTTTTACAGAAAGAAATCCGTAATTCAGGGCATTCATTCCCGAGTTACAAAGTCCTGTTGCAGTATTTATTTCGATAGATTTCCCGATGTTCAGTTCACCGTGCACCATGGATGCGTGAGAAGGCTGGATCTGATCCGGAGAAGTAGTTCCCACAGACAATAGTTTCATGTCTTCCTTTTTGAAGTTTTCATCAAAAAGTCCTTCAATGGCTTTGGCTGTTATCTGAGCATTGGTATGTGTAGGATTTCCTTCTTTATCTAACGCGTAGTATCTTGTCGTAATTTTGTTATTTCTTAAAATAAGAGCTTTCGCTTTAGATTTTGCACCGTTTATATAACCAAGATACGTTTCCATTTCATCATTAGAAACCGGCTCATTGGGTAGGTATTTTGATGCTTTTGTTATAAATACGTCGTACATTCTATTTTAAATTAATTCCTTGTAAATATTCTCTTTGTTTCTTTCTTTTAAACCAGAAAACAGGTGTTGTTAATAAGTGTAAAACCAATACGATAGGTGAAATGATCCATATCGCAGCCATCAAATATACCTTAAAGAATTTAATAAGCAATGGTCGTTTTTCTTTTTTCTTCATGATGAGGTTTGACCAGATGGTGAAAATTTTGTTTCCCACTTTCTCTACTCTTACCAGAAAAGCGCGGATTTCCACGGCTCCGTTTTTCACCAGATCAGGCTGTAAAGTATCCAGATCATTATTGCTGAAATGTTTTTCAATAATTTCCCCGTATTTTACAGAACCTTTTATTTCTTCATCCGAAACTCCGGCGGCAGGAAGAATTCCCGATTTTTCCTTTTTTCCGGTGGTCATCCAGCGAAGAATCGTAAGAACACTGGTGTAATTGTCGTGTCGGTCTACCAAAGCGATGTTTCCTACTAATTTCGCATTCAGTTTTTTTAAATATACTTTCAGTTTTTCCTGAGAATACATCCACATATTTCTTGTCGCCGAAACGGTAACAACCGGAGTGTCTTTCAGGATATTTTCCGCAAAACCACTTTTCAGGAATGAAATGATCGGGATGGACGGTGTTAAATACCAAACCTGATAACCAAAGATAATCAAATCAAACTTTTTGTTAACCACTTCTTCCGGCGGCGGCAGAATTTCACTCGGGATTTGCAGGTAAGATTCCGGGAAAGTATTGAAGAATACATCATTCGGCCACGGAAAAGGGAAGTCTTTCTTCAGCGTAATGTTGTAGTACGTAACATTGTACTTATCCTTTTTGGCTTCAAAAGGTCGGGCAATGTTTTTTACAATATCGGTAAGCTGTCCGGTTTGTGAATAATATATAACGAGTATCTCTTTTTGCATGGGTTATCCTTAATCGTTTACAAAAATATGCTTTTCATATTTATTTTTCAGAACGAAATACTTTTAAAGCTTCAGAACTGAATTTCAGTGTATAATTATTATTTTCCGGTAACGTATTTTTCACATTCAGGAAAATAACAGTTTCTGGAAGATCTGTTAAAGTATCTGCTTTGAAACTTTCGTCCGAAACCAGAAGAACGTCAATCTTTTTATCAATTTCTGTGCTGTTTTTTAGGTATCTAATTTTTCTTTTTTTAACCAAATAAATCTGTTCGGCGATTTCCCTTTTTTCTTCATCTTTCATTAAGCTGAAGATTCTTCGGCTCGCCTGCTGAAGCGTGAGTAAAACATCTTTCTGCCCGAAATCATCTGCAATGTGCAGAATATTGGCACCTTTCGGAAGGTGTTTATTCAGTTCAAAATAAACCGATTTGTTTTTTTAAAATCTTCTTTTATTTCCTGTACAACTTCGTTATCTTTATATAGATAGCTCAGGAAGAGTTTTTTCTTAAAATAATTTTCATCCTCCAGCTCACTTCGGAACTTCGCAAACTGTTCCCTGAAAAAGGCATTGATCTTTTTCGTTCTTTCGGAATAGTTTTTCCCGAAGCGTTCGTCATTTTTATCAATTCTGTCGCCCACTTTTACAGTAATTGAACCGTCATAGATAATAAAGTCTCCTTTCGGCTCTACTTCAGAGTTTCCGTGAATATAAACAGGAACCACATCCAGTCCGAATTCTTCTGCGATATAAAAAGCTCCTTTGTGAAATCTTTTGATATCATTGGTATAAGACCGTTCTGCTTCCGGAAAAACAACCAGAGAATAACCCTGATCTACTTTTTCTCTCAGCTTTTCCATTCCGTTTTCAATACCCTGAGAAACGGGATAAAATCCTAACGCTCTCACGATTTTTCCGAAAACAGGAGAGTTGTACACCCAGTCATTCACCAGATAAATGATTTTATGTGTTGTCATGGCTAAAGCCAATGTATCCAGAAACGAAGTGTGATTGGCAATAATGACTGCGGGTCTGCTGAAATCTTCATTCGGGTTTTTAATAAGCTTTTTCTTTACAAATGGATTCGTATAAAGGACAGAAGTTAAAAACTTCGCTAAAATTAATTTAATAAAGTTCAGCGTTTTGCCTTTCGATCGCTTTACAAAGATGCTTCCGATGGCAGAAAAAAGCAATCCGCCTAATCCGTAATACAGGAAAGACAATACTGCATTGAAAAATAACCTGAAGGTAACCGGAGAAAGTCCTTTTTTAGCCCTGTTCGTAATCAGCAAACGGAACCAGAACGGATATAAGGTTGAGGTGATGATGATCACGGAGAACATCCCGATTAAAGCCACCAGAGCTAATGAATGCAAAGCAGGATGTTTGGCGAAAATTAATGAACCGATGGATAAAATGGTCGTGAAAACCGCCAGAATAATGGATGTTCTGTAGGTAGGAAGCTCGTTTTTTCCTGTCGTGTGCTCTTTCTGCATTGCCTGGGTAAGGAAAATACTGAAATCGTCTCCGACTCCGAAAACCAGAGTGCAGACAACGGTGCTGAAAATATTCAGTTCCAGATCTAAAAAGTAAAGAATTCCCGCTGTAACCACTCCCGTTAAAACAATCGGGAACATCGTGAGAACCGTTAATTCAAAATTACGGAAGAACACAATAATCGTTAAAATAATTGCTAAAAGGGAATAATTGATTAACGTGTTAAAATCATTTTTCAGCAAGCCCAAAAAGTTTTCATTCATCTGTTGACGGTCAATTGCCAAAGCATCATGCTTTTTTTCAACGTCTTTAATGAAGGCGTCTCTTTTCTTTTCGTCTACTTTTACGACATTGGAAACCGTATAAAAATTGTTTTCCTGACTCAGAAATTCAGAAATCTGGAGTGCTTTTACTTTTTCGTAGTCTTTTAAAGTTAACGTAGAGTAGCTTTTATTTAAATTTTCATTGAACTGATCGAAAGCAGAACTGTTAAAGCCGAATTGATTTCCGTTTTTAATTAATTCAGAAACCGTTTCATTCTTTTTATTTTCGTCCCAGAATTTTTTCCAGTTTTCAATTCTTTGCTGCTGGTCTTTTTCAGAAAGAACCACATTCCCGAGAGAATTGTAGCTTAAAATTTTACCTTCTTTTTTTTCTTTTTCTAAAAACCGGCTCAGCTCAGAATTTCTGGATAAAGCCTGTTCTTCAGAATCACCGTAAGAAATCGTGTAGATGGATTTTGACGTAATATCGGATAACTTCTGAAGTTTTGCTTCGCTTACTTTTAAATCTTTCGGAATATAATTCAAATCGCCGATGTCTTCGTTAAAACCTACTTTCCTGAATCCGAAAAGACACGCAATGATAATAACCGAACATATAATAATTAAAGGTTTGTTTTTCTCATACGGATACGAACCGATTTTATCGATAAAATTTGTATTGACTGCTTTTTCTTTTTTCTTCGGATGATACAGTTGCGGAATGATAATTAAAGCCGTAACGGAAGATAAAATAACCGTTATGGCTGCGAAAAGTCCCAGATCTTTCAACGCTTCCGAACGCACAAAAACAAGGCATAAAAAAGAAACCGCCGTTGTTGCGCTGCTTAAAACAATTGGCTGGGTAATTTCTTTGTAAAGCTCTTCAATATTGTTGTTGTGTTTGTAATGCGTCAGAATGTGAAGGGCGTAATCAATGGTGATTCCTATCAAAATGGCTCCCACGCTCAGAGAAATTGCCGAAATTTTATCTTTAACGAAGTATAAAATCAAAAGAGCGAGTAAAACCGAGAAAACCGTGGGAAGAAATACAATAATCGGTGTAAAAACATTCCTGAAATAATAAATAAGAATCAAAAGAAGAACCATCATTGAAATAATAACCGTATTCTGAATGTCTTTTTTGATCTGTTGTGCATTCGCAACCGCAATGACAGGCGAACCAAAATAGCTGATTTCTGTTTTCCCTTTAAATTTTGCGTTGAGGTTTTCTTTGATGGTGTTTAACTGATTAACAAACGCTTCGTTGTTTTTGGTGTCGTTGCTTTTGTTTTTGGGATCGATGAAAAGCAGCAGGTTTTTTCCGTCTTTGGTTACGATGTAATTGTCTTCCAGCTTAAAATCTTTGCTGATGTTTAAAGCGTTGAGTTTTTTGATTCCCAGAAAAGTAATTCCGAGCGGATCTTTTTTAATGAATTCTTTGGTAACAAGACTGGTGGGCGAAACCAGAGAAACGTAGTTGTTTTCAACCTGTTTGGCAATGCTGTCTTTCTGAAGTTTTCTCTCAATTTCTTTGTAATCGTTTTCATTCAGAAATAAAGGCAGATTCTGATTGACGAAATCAAAGGTTTCCGAAATTTCACTGTCATTTACTTTTCCCTGAACCGAACCTATGTATTTTTGCAGAGGTTCAATTTCATGTAAAAAAGAATCCGCAGTCTCCGAAAGCTGAAAATTTTCTTCCTTGGATCTGTTTTCGATAATCACAATGATCTTGTCTGAAAAATTGAGCTGTTTCAGAACTTTTGCGGTAAGATCGGATTTTTCGTTTTTAGGAATGATCTGATTGATGTCTTCCTCAAAATTGATCTTCGATGCGAAAAACAAGCATAAAACGGCAATTCCGACCGAAAAAAATACGGATAGAAGTTTGTTTTTAGAGATCAGATAATATAAAAATATGAAAAAACGATGCATTACATTATAAAAATCAGGTTTGCAAATTTAAATTTTTCGGGGGGAGTTCAAAATTTTTTATCATAAGTTTTATCTGAAAATCAATAAAATATTTAGTAAAAATGAAAAAAAAATATACTTTTGCAAAAGTTCCCAACTGATGAAGCGTGTTTTAAAACAAAAATTGACTAAGTCTAAAACTTAGGTTTTGATATGTTTAAACTATTTGATGAAAAAATAAACGGATTTTTATTTATTATAATCTTTCCTTTCCTTCTCTTTTTCATGTCCTATTATGGATTTGAGACTTCTTATGTTGTAGGAATTAAATCCTGGGAAAAAGCGCCGGATTTTATGTTTTCGTCTGTGTATGCATACCGTGTAATCCCGAATTACCTGAGTGTTCATGTAACGGAGATAATAACTTCCTTGGTGAATAATTACCTTCCTTCTGCAAGAAATTTTCTTTTGAAGCAGGGTTCGCTGTTTTATCACAGTACTTTTTTAATTAATGTTTTCTTTTTTCTGCTGACTTCATTTATTCTGCATAAAATTTTAGAACTAAAACCGATAGAAATTCTCTCAAACCGGAAGATCAGAAGAATGGTTCATCTTATTGCGGTATTTTTTATCGTTATTCTTCAATATGTTCCGACTAACTGCGACTGTATTGCGATCTTTTTTTATGTTTTAGGAATGTTTTTAACACTGAAATATTTACAGCATAAAAAACCTACGGATTTATTGGGATTAAGCATTGTGATATTTATTTCAACTTTTGTGCGGGAAACCGCCTGTCTCAATATCGCTTTTTTTGCAGCGGTTTTTATTGATCCTGAAAACCTGAAGAACAGGAATTTTACTTTCATAAAAGAAACTTCTTTGCTGGTGATTGCGTTTATTCTTCCTTATATTGCTTTAAGGCTAGTAATTCCGCAGAAAGCTTCTTTTGTGGAAGGAATTTATTTAATTAAGAATTTTACAAGTCCTTTTAATCTTGCCGGACTTTTATTCGGAATTTTAGGGATTTATTTCAGTTATGGTTTTTCTGATGATACCGGAAAAATAATGATGAAAAAATATTTGTTTTTTGCGCTGCCGTATCTTTTAATGATTACTTTAGTGGGGCTTTTCTGGGAGACCAGATTGTTTATGCCTTTGCTGATTACGGGAATCGTGACGGCTTCTTATCAGTTTAAAAATAGTTTACCGGAAAGATGAGTTTACTGCATCCATATTATATTATTGCCATTATCTATATGCTGATTTTCAGTTATCAGGAAGTTTTTCATGGTAAAGTTGAAAAAAAATGGCTTTGGTTCTTGGGGATCTATCTCATGATTATTGCAGGACTTCGCGATCAGGTCGGTCCGGATTACGGAAGTTACCGTGGAATTTACGTGTATTCCGATACCAAAGATTACATCTCGCTCATTATGAAAGGTTTCGGAATGAAGGGGCCTCAACCAATCGAAGTGGAATGGCTGTATGTACTCATTAATAAAATTTTACTGAATGTTTTTAATGCACCATTTTATATTCTCACCTTTGTAATAGCTATTCTTGCGATTTATTTTAAGGTAGAATATACGGATGATAATACGTTTTATCCCTTTACCTTTATGCTTTTCATGTTCATTCCCGGATTTTTTATCGGGGAAAGCGGACAGATCAGGCAGAATCTCGCTTCGTTTATCGCCTATTTCGGAATAAAATATATTAAAGAAAGGAAACTTCTTGCTTATCTTCTCTGTATTTATCTTGCAGCAGGAGTTCATACTGTTTGTTATGTATTTGTCCCGATGTACTGGTTGGTAAGAATACCGCTGAACAGATTTGTAATGCTTTTTATGATTATTACTTCTGTCTTCCTGTCACCATTTGAAGTCTATCGTGTTTTTGGAGATTTTATGACGGATATTGCCGCAGACAGTACACTTTCTATTGGTTTTAACGGATATATGGATGAAACGGTGCAAAGATTGAACGGAGCCATCGGAATTCCTGAAGTAATGATGGCAATACTCACCTTCTTCCTTTTTGCTTTTGATGAAAAAATGAAAGAAAAATTTCCTTACTACGAATACCATCGTGCGTATGTTGTAATCGGGGTTTGTTTTTATTTCATTTTCAGGGATAATCCTATTTTCTCTTCGCGCCTTGCGGGAGCTTTTATTGGTTTTGCCTATATTATTATTCCGAATGCAATGTATGTGGTTTCTTCGAATTCGAAAAAGATGATCTATTCTTTTATCATTGCTCTTACTGTTTTCAACTTTGTTGTGTTCTCAAGCTTTAAAAATATTGTGAACGGAAGATTTACGTGGGATTTGTATGAGAATCATCTATTGCCTTAAAAGAGCTTACAACAACCATCAATAAATGAAGACAATACTGAAGAGTGTTGTCTTTTTTATTTCAATATCTCTCAAATTATCAGAGTGTTAAAATTAATTCGATGCATAATTTATTGTAAAAAGATTAGAGAAAATAATGTATTTTCGCAGAACCTGAGTTTGAAAATGATATATTGACATCTATAATGATTAATTGTGGGGTATTGTTTTATTAATTCATTTTATTGTGAAGTTATTTATAAAATAAATCGATTTTCTTTAACAAGGGTTTAAATGTTGTATTGTATTAACAACAGCATAAAATCAAGGACATGAAAAAATCGTTTACCAATTTCGCAGCACTTTTAAGTTGCCTGTTTGCGCATGAAATATACGCCAAAGAAAATTTTAAGATAAATAAGTCTGATGATTGGGCAACATCAGAAAAAATACATTCTGGACACTCAGATTCATTGGTGGAATCTTTGCATAAAGACCGTTTTCCCCATGCTCATAACGGAAAGTTATTAGCTCCGGACTGGACGAAAGCTCCCAACAGTTATATTTTTGATCCCAGCCAAAACAGCAACGGTATTTACATTCCCGTTAGAAAAGCGTATGCAATGTGGGCGAAGGATAAATTATTGGGAGGTGCAGGAATTCCTGCCGGTAAAGTAACCGCAGATGTTCTTTGGGAAGATGTTCACGGCTTAATAAAATCCGACGCTGGTTATCGGCTTGAAGTTACAGATTCCGGCGAAAATGCCAAAATTAAAGTACCGGTAAACAAAGCTAAAAAGGGAAATGCGGTCATTGCTTTCAGGGTAGACGGAGAAATCTACTGGTCGTGGCACGTTTGGGTTACAGATGATCCTTCCAATGGATCTGCCTACAAAAGTTATCCCAATGTGAAAAGACAAAAAGCAGACGGAACCATCGAAACCATTCCCGATGAAGAATGGGGCTGGATGGATAGAAATCTCGGTGCAGTAAGCAGTTCTATAACGGCAAACGACTGGAACAGGAACGGAGGACTGCTGTATCAGTGGGGAAGAAAAGATCCCATTCCGCCATTGGTTTACCGAGGGAATGATTTCTATGAGGTTTCAGGCTCAATAGGGAGAATTAGACACCGCGGCGCAAAAAACTTCACCGGAGCAGCTAATTTTGATAATCTAAGAAAATTTGTCCTGCTTTCTAACGCTACGGTTTCCAATAACCTGAAGCTTTCGGTAAAAAATCCTTTAAGTTTAATCTATGTAAATAAAGACGACAATTCTGGCATTGCTTATTATAACAACAATGCAAATCTGATGGTAAACTGGTTTGGGAAAATGCCGGGCTTGAATGACAGTCAGCTTCCGGAACTTAATTTCTGGTCAGATAACTCTCAGGGAAAAGTTACTTCAGGATATAATACTGATGCCGCAGCGCAGCCGTACCGAAATAAATCTTCCTATGATCCCTGTCCGAACGGATGGCGCGTTCCATCCGCATTAGTTGCCAATCTGGCTTCTCCTACTTATGTTGATGATATTAGGGTAGATTTTTCTCCGTTTGGCGTAAGAACAAATATGTCTAAAAATGCTTTTGAAGCCAATAATTATCATAAAATAAAACCTACGGCTGCCGGAACGCCAAGTTTTATGACCAATTTTAAGCTGTATCCAAATTTCGGTTTTGATCTTTCGAATGCAGGAGGTTTCAATATGGGACTTTTTCCGGGAACGGGAGCCATTGTTCTGAATGCGCACCAAGGACAGTTTACAGATCAGCATCAGACCACCTTATGGACGGCAACCATGGCAAGACATTTTGATACAACGCCGTCTGTAGGAGCGAGAACGTTATTTTTAATTCCGGATAAAATGCAGCCGGATATTCCGGATTCCGGTTATCCTGATGTAAAAGGAAGATACTGGTATTTTCCGCTTGCAGGAAATTCTACAACAGATGCAGCGGGTTGCAGATGCATAAAAGATCCTTTATATGTCGTAAACGAATATGATTTCCCTACAGAATATATCGTTCCTGAAACCGAATATCGGGAAGGAATCAACAATCCGAATACGTATCAAGTCGTAAAAAATACTTCAGCTTTTACTTTAGAAATTCCTGTAAGCAAGGCATTTTCTGTACAAAGTCAGCTTCTGAACAATAAAGAGATTTTAAATTCAGTTAATTTTAATAGCCTTAAAGCCAATATTCTCTGGACTACCAACACCGGTTTGGTGAACAGTGTCTCCGTTGTTAATCCTTCACCTGCTTCTCTGGGAGCAATTTCTTCCTCTAAAATTGCAGTTACCATTAATCCTAACCAAAGCGGAAATGCGGTCGTTACTTTACATAACGGAAGCATCACAAATCCTGTGTATTGGTCTTGGCATATCTGGGTAACAGACACGGCGGTAGGTTCTTATAATTATACAACCGAACTGCCTGTAACTTCAGTGACGAACTACGTAAATTATGTTCCGAAAGCAGATAATGTATTTCAGGCGGAATTCATGGACAGAAATCTTGGCGCGACCGATGCCTTTCCTGTTGTAGCGATTCCGTTAACGCCAACTGCGGCAGAACTGGCAAAAATTAAAGCTTCCACAGGACTGCATTATCAGTGGGGAAGAAAAGATCCGTTGCCGATCTTTCAGTATGCAGACGACAGAACGTCTCATCCTGTTTATCTTGGAAATACCGCAAACGGAGTTTTAACCTACACAACACTTTCAGCGGCTTCCTACAACGATCTCGCCGGAAATTATATTGTACCTTACAACACCTACACCAATTCGGCAAACGCCAATGTTTCGGCGGCGGATAAAATTTCAGATAAAGTTTCCAAAATATTGTCATACTCTGTGAAAAATCCATTGGTTTATATGATTCCGAGCGCGTTTGCGCCATATAATTCATCAAATCCTTTGTACACAAACGGAACCGACTGGCTAGCCAATGAGCCGAATCTTGCACCTGAACGATGGGGAAGAGGAGGCAAAAAATCTCCGTTTGATCCTTGTCCGGAAGGATGGAGAATTCCTGATCTTACCGGAGTTATGATATCAACAGGGCAGGATTTCGGGTTTACGCCTTGGTATAAAAAAGATAAGAATGCAGCCACTTCATACAGCGTCATTACAGATTATCTGGGACAGAGAGTGCGAAGAAGTGCTTCCGCGAGTTATACCATCGGATATATGTTTAATGATTCGTCTTACAAAACCGGGAACTATCCGAATTCCGGATCGCGTGGTTTCAGAAGTGTAACGGCAAACCAGACCGCAGCAGGAACTTATAATTTCATCAATTATCAGTATCCCGGAGTGTGGACTGCTGCTTTGAATTCAAATTATATCGGAAGACCGGTTAATATTTTGTTTGATGCCGCTTCTACCGCCAACCGAATGATTGCTTTTCATGATAACAACGATCCGTATTTCGGGATGAGCTGCCGTTGTGTAAAAATTAAATATGATGCCGAAGGAAATGAAGAAGGGGTAATTCCTAAGCTTCAGATCACTTCTTTGCCTGCTTCAAAGCCTTCTACGGTTCTTAGTAAAAATGATGTTCAGGCGATCAGAGAAGATAAGATTTCATTCTTTCCGAATCCTGTAAAAGATGAACTGTACATCAAGACGCCGGATAGCAGAGAAGGATATTATTATCAGATCTACAATATGTCCGGACAACTGGTAAAATCCGGAAAATTTGAAAACGGGAAAACTAATCTCTCGTCATTGATTACCGGAACCTATTTGCTGAGAATCAACGATTCAAAAGAAATTGTAAAAATCATTAAGGAATAATTGATATAAAATAGCAACCCGAAGAGAAATAAAACCGTAATTAAGTTAAAATCATTATTTTTGAGTCATAAATAATGAAGCAAACTGAAAGCTGTTTTGTTTCTCTTTTTTTGTTCCAAATTTTTCAAAACACATTATGAGGCTAGAAAAAGTCGTATCGAATTTCAATATTAAAATTGGTATCTATTTTTTAATTGCCGTTACGGCTGTTTATACGCTTGTATTCACCTACTATTACAATCTTAAGGACGACGGATATATTCTTGGAGACTGGCTCATCAATTATCAGGATGGAGGATTTAAAAGAAGAGGATTGTCCGGAAGCTTTTTCTTTCTTTTGCAGGATCTTACAGGATTGCGGTTAAATTATCTGGTCTATTTCGTACAGTTTTTAATTATTTCCGGATTTTTCTGGCTGTATACCAAACTCATCCGGTATAAAGCCGCCGATTTGCTTTATTTTTCACTTTTACTGTCTTCCATTGGTTTTGTGGGACTTTTAAATACGGTAACCTATGTCGGAAAAAAAGAATTTATTGTTTTTCTTTTATTTGCATGGTTTGCCTACCTATTAGATAACGATAAACTGTCGAAGAACAAAGAATATTTTTTCTGTATTGCACTTTTCATAACGACCTTTCTGCACGAAGTTGTTTTATTTTACGTCCCGTACTTTGCGATTGCTTTATATCTGAAAACAGGAAAATTTGAATTTAAAAGATATCTCAAGTATTTTCTCTCCGTTGGAATTCCCACGCTTTTAATCCTGGCTTTTGGTAAAAATGTAAACGAAGGAAGATCTCTTCAGATTCTTTGTGAAAGAGGAGTTCATCCTACCTACGGAATTTTTTACTGGAACATCAATGAAAGAGATTATATCAGACAGCACAGTAATGAATATATACTGTATTTTCTGAGTTTAGCATTAAGTATTTTTCATATAGGCTATTATTTAAAATTTCTAAACAACCGAAAGATTTTATCTATATTATTAATCGGAGCCTTTTTGTTTTCATTTCCCCTGTTTTACCTCGCCATCGATTGGGGAAGATGGATGTATATTCATATGATGTTGATGATCGTCCTTTTCGCTTTGCTGTTAAGGAAGGAGCATAGTATTTATGCTTTCGAACCCATTGTGATCAGCCGTAAATTTTACATCACGCTTTTCATTATTATTTTCTCATTATTATATAGAGTAGAGATGTCCGGAAAGGGCTTTACTTTCGAAGGAATTATCTACAGAGTCTTCGTTGCGCCGCTTGAATTATTAAATAAAATGTAATTCAAAAAAACTATCTAATAAAAAAACTTTACTTTTGCAAAAATTTCTGGAATGTCGAAAAATTTAGTAATCGTTGAGTCACCGGCAAAAGCAAAAACTATTCAAAAGTATTTAGGTAAGGATTTCGAGGTAAAATCAAGCTTCGGACACATCCGGGATTTGCCTAAAAAAGGAATGGGGATTGATCTGTCGACCTTCAGTCCGGATTACGAAGTTTCTGCCGACAAAAAGAAATTGGTAACCGAACTTAAAGCTGCCGTAAAAAAAGCCGAAATGGTTTGGCTGGCTTCCGATGAAGACCGTGAAGGAGAAGCAATCGCATGGCATTTGGCAGAAGAACTGAAACTGAAGCCCGAAAACAGAAAAAGAATTGTTTTCCATGAGATTACTAAAAATGCCATTCTGAAATCTATTGAAAACCCGAGAGATATTGATCAGAATCTCGTAAACGCTCAACAGGCAAGAAGAGTTCTCGACAGGATCGTAGGTTTTGAAATGTCTCCTGTACTTTGGAAAAAAGTAAAACCGGGATTATCTGCGGGAAGAGTACAGTCCGTTGCCGTAAGATTAATTGTGGAAAGAGAAAAAGAAATCCGTGAATTTGTACCGAAAGCAAGTTTCAAATTAGACGGAATTTTCTTAAATAAAACAAAGCAGGAAATTTCTGCGAAACTTAAAAAGGATTTCGATAAAGAAGAAGAGGCGGAAAAATTCTTAGAACAGGCAAAAACTACCGAGTTTAAAGTTTTAAATGTTGAAACAAAACCCGGAACACGTTCAGCTTCGGCACCTTTTACCACTTCTACATTACAGCAGGAAGCTTCTTCGAGATTAGGATATAATGTAACCAACACCATGCGTCTTGCACAGAGACTATACGAAGAAGGATACATTACCTATATGAGAACCGACTCGGTAAACCTTTCTCAGGAAGCGATTGAAGGCGCAAAAAAACAAATTGTCTCAGAATACGGAGCGGAATATTCTGCACCGAGAAACTATACCACAAAGTCCGCTTCTGCACAGGAAGCTCACGAAGCGATCCGTCCTACAGATTTCGCTGTGAAAACAGTGGGAGATGCCCAGTTGAACAGATTATACCAATTAATCTACAGAAGAACACTTGCTTCTCAGATGGCGAATGCTAAAATTGAGAAAACGGTGATTGAAATCGGGAACACAAAACTTCCGCAGCATTTCGAAGCACAGGGTGAAGTCATTATTTTCGACGGTTTCCTGAAAGCTTACGGAATTGTAAAAGCTGAAGAAGATGACGAAGAAAACAACGAAAAATTGCTTCCTAAAGTAACCGTAGGAGAAGTTTTAGACTATAAAAAAATAACGGCAACCGAAAAATTCACAAGACCGAGCGCAAGATATACCGAAGCAGGTCTGGTAAAAAAACTGGAAGAATTGGGAATCGGTCGTCCATCGACGTATGCACCGACCATTCAGACGATCCAGAACCGTGAATATGTGGATAAAAGAGAAATAGAACCGCAGACAAGAGAAGTGGTGAAAATTTCTTTGGTAAATGATACCATTAAAAAAGAAGTCCTTGACGAAAAATTCGGAGGAGATAAAAATAAATTCGTTCCAACGGACACGGGAGAAGTCGTAAGTGATTTCTTAACCGATAATTTTAAAGAAATCTTAGATTATGGCTTTACGGCAAGAGTAGAAGAGAGCTTCGACGAAATTGCAAACGGTGACCAGAAATGGAAAGAAATGATGACGGATTTCTACTCGAAATTCCATCCAAGAATTGAAGATGTAGAAGAAAATGCAGACCGTGCAACCGGAGACCGACTTCTGGGAGTAGATCCGAAAACAGGGAAAAATGTTCACGCAAGAATCGGAAGATTCGGAGCAATGATCCAGATCGGGGAAACAGACGATGAAGAAAAACCGATTTTCGCCTCGTTAATGGCAGGACAGAATATCGCAACCATTACTTTTGAAGAAGCACTGGAACTGTTCAAACTTCCATTCGATTTAAATGAAGTGGACGGACAGCCGGTTTCTGTGGGAGTCGGAAGATTCGGACCTTACGTTAAGTGGGGCGAAACGTTCATCAGCATTCCGAAAGGAGAAGATCCGCTTTCTGTAGATCAGAAACGTGCAGAAGAGATCATCAACGAAAAGAAAATTGCCGATGCGCCGATTGCTACTTACAAAGGGGAACCGGTAACGAAAGGAAGCGGAAGATTCGGACCTTTCATCAAGTACAAAGATATTTTCGTAAACGTTCCAAAACGATACGATTTTGAAAACCTTTCTCAAAGCGACATCAATAAATTAATTGATGCCAAACTCGAAAAAGAAGCGAACCGATACATCCAGCAATGGGAAAAAGAAAAGATCTCCATTGAAAACGGAAGATGGGGGCCGTTTGTTAAATTCGGAAAGGCAATGTTCAAGATTCCGAGAAAGGCAGATGATACCAAATATGAAGGAGAAGAGTTAAAAGAAATTTCTCTTGATGAGGTTAAAAAATGGATTACCGATCAGGATCCTAAAGCTTTTGCAGAGAAAAAGAAACCTGCAGCGAAGAAAGCTACAACCGCTAAGAAAACAACCACTATCAAAAAGGCAACTACAACAAAAAAGCCTGCCGCAAAAAAGTAGATAGATTGTAAAAATAGAAAAGCACAGATTTTGGTCTGTGCTTTTTGTTTGAAGTCGTATTGTTGATATTATTATCTCCTTTCATAAAAGTAAAGGATGTGGATCTTTTATAAAGAGCACACACTTTTATAGACTTTGGTTAACAGCCTCCGAAGAGGCTTTCATTATTGTTTCGTAAAAATTAGATTATCTGTTTCAGGCAAATAAACTGTTTTATCAGCAGTAGAAGGACAATCATCTCCCACGGAAGTACTGTTAGGATTGTAATCCCAGGATATTTGGGTAGAATTAAGTTTTTTTAAAGTTACTTTGCCCCAACCAACTCCGCAATTAGTACCTCCATAATGAAATATTACTAAATTATTACTTGGCTGAGTTCCTATACTGAAAATTGTAAATTTTATCTGATCAGGTTGGAAATTCATGTTGGTAGTGTCCTACTAACTGTGTAAGTAGAAAAGTTATTCTGAAAAATTTTGAGCCCTCAAAGCTCAAAAAATTTTTCGG
>NZ_JACLCT010000049.1:0-25823 GCF_014218915.1 Chryseobacterium sp. C2(2020) | reverse complement strand
TTTTCTCTCTCGTTTCATAGGTTAAAATTAAGGTTTTATGCTTAACTTTAACTGGACGCTAAATTAGTACATCCAATGATCATCTTCTATTTCTCCCAAAGCATAATCTGCCATTACCAATAATTTTGATCCTTCTACTTTGGATTGAATAGCACTTGCATATCCTTGTGGAATATGAAGAATATCCAACTGATCTGCATTAAGTTCAAATTCTAAAATTTCTGAATCTTTTGATGGCATTTCCCAATGATCAATTTTTATTAATCGTATGATAAAGATTCCCTGTAATGCCGAGAACCATCGCTGTTCAGTTTTGTGACCTGTCCAGCCTCTTATAAAATCTGTATCTTTATTTTCGATACAGTATATTCTTTTAATTGCCGAAACATCAAAGGTATTGTTAAAAAACAAATTGCCTCTTTCGTCAGAATATTTTCCTCCTTTTATAATTGCAGGAATCACCATAATAAAAAATTAATCAGGATATTGCATTATATCTTCTCCTAAAACCTCTTTTCTGATTAAGGGAAGTTTTAATAACAGCTTTTTCATTCCTTCAACATCTTCCTGTTTTGTATTGTGAGAGTGATAATCTTCTATTTTGGAAATATCTTCCACTCCTTCTGAAAAATACTGTGCATAGTTGAGATCTCTGTTATCGGCAGGAATTCTGTAAAAATCGCCCATATCTTCTGCTTTCAGCATCTCTTCACGCGTACAAAGAGTTTCGTATAGTTTTTCACCGTGTCTCGTTCCGATTACTTTTACCGGATTATCGGCTTTAAACATTTCTTTCAAAGCCTGAGCAAGATCTCCGATAGTTCCTGCAGGAGCTTTATTAACAAAAAGGTCTCCTGAATTTCCGTGTTCGAAAGCAAAAAGAACTAAATCTACCGCTTCCTCTAACGACATTAAGAATCTTGTCATACTCGGATCTGTAATGGTAATGGATTCGCCATTTTTAATCTGTTTTACAAATAACGGAATTACCGATCCTCTGGAAGCCATTACGTTTCCATATCTTGTAAGGCAAACTGTTGTGTTTTCCAGATTACGTGATGCGGCAACGGCTACTTTTTCCATCATTGCTTTGGAAATTCCCATTGCATTGATAGGGTATGCAGCTTTGTCTGTACTTAGACAGATTACTTTTTTCACATTATTTTTTGCAGCGGCATCAATTACGTTTTGAGTTCCTTCTACATTGGTTTTTACGGCCTGCATCGGGAAAAATTCGCAGGAAGGAACCTGCTTTAAAGCTGCGGCATGAAATACATAGTCTACTCCTCTCATTGCAGGTTCTACACTTCTGTAATCTCTTACATCTCCGATATAGAATTTCAGTTTATCGCTTTTAAACTGGTTTCTCATATCATCCTGCTTTTTCTCGTCACGGGAAAAAATACGGATTTCTCTGAAGTGGTCTGTATTGATGAATTTTCTTAAAACAGCGGTTCCGAATGAACCTGTTCCACCTGTGATAAGAAGGACTTTATTCTGTATTTCCATAATTTATATTTTTAATGAAGTAAAGAAATTAATGTGTTGATTTCATTCTTTACTTTAGACTCTGAGTTTATTGTATTTTTTTGCAAAGATAGTGATAATGCTTCAGTAATAGAATCTACTTCCAAAGGATTAAAAACCAGACTTGGTTTGCAGACTGCATAGGTATAAGGTAAATCTGCACCAATAATCTTACAGCCGTTTTCTATAGCTTCCACTAAGCCTAAACCGAAGCTTTCTGCAAATGAAGGAAAAATAAGGTACTCATGAGACTCATAGATCTTTTTCAGATCATCACGTTTGATAAATCCTAAATTTTTAATTGGATACCCTAAGTTCTGTTTGTCTTTTACCAAATTAAGTACTTCGTTAAATTCCTCAGAAACCGTAACTGTAAGACTACCCTTTTTATAAGTATCGTAAAAAAGACAAAAAGCATCAATTAATTTTACATGATTCTTATGAATGGATGCATTACTTACATAGATGTATGTATTTTCTTTTCTTTCAACCGTTTCATTACTATTTTTAAATGGTGGATAAAAGGGCATCAAAAGAACTTTTTCACCGTCTATCTTATACTTATTCTTAAAGCCAGACTGAATCAGTTCAGATTGAACAAGCCAGAAATCTGTATTCTTTTTAATTGAATTTAAAATTTTAGTTTTAATCCAGAATTTTATACGGTCTTTCAGAGGCATATTCTTGGGGAGCTCTAAGAATAAAGGCTGATGAAAATAAGTATAGACGGTAGCATTTTTTATTTTTATGTTTGGAGGTAGATTTCCAAAGCATAGTATTTTTGAAAATTTAGCTTTATTTTCTAAATAGAATTGTTTTCTTTTGCTGAAGCTTGATTCTAAAAAACGCTTTTGGCTTTTGGGGTTAATAGGATGATATGTGTTCTCAATTCTTTTATCAAAGAGATAAAAGATTTCAATATCCAGTTTATTTAACTCTTGGATTAAGTAATCCAAAAGCACTTTTCCTCCGCCATTGTTTATATATAATGCATCTATAAGTATCATGAAATTACCTGTAATAAATTAGCGATTGATGTGTCGTGGGTTATAGAATTACCCAAAGTTCTGCTATTGTAAGAAAAATTGAGAAGTTCTTCATCTGTTTTACTGATGAGCTTTTCTATAGCATTTTTTAATAAAGCTGTATCAGGTTTTACCTTATACCCATTATAATTATTAATTACGAAATGAGGAGATGCACCGCAAACATCCGTACAAATGATAGGTAACCCCGCTGAAGCTGCTTCGTGTATGACTAATGCCCACGGTTCAAAAGTAGATGGTAAAATAAAAGCTCCGGAATTTTGCATTTCAAGCAATAAATTTTCCTGGCTCATATAATCTTTTACTATGATATCATTATGCTTGCTAATTTCGTCTTTCATATCTCCTCTGCCTACAAGAACTAAGTTCCATTGTTTTTTATCTTGAATATCTTTCCAGGCGTTTAACAATTCTTTTATTCCTTTTTCTTCTGAGAATCTACCGATAAACAGTAAATTTTTAGGATAACTCTTCTTTTTTTCTTCAATATTGACTCTATTGAAAAGTTCGACATCGGCACTTAATGAATTGAGAAGTATTTTGTTATTATCGAAGCCTAACTTTCGTGCATATTCGTATTGATAATAACCGGCAACCCATAAATGAGTGAAAGCTTTTGAAAGGTGAAACGGACTGATCGCACTATTAATCTTTTGAGTAATTTTTCCATACCATGGTGTATCTGATTGTGCAACTACAGGTATTTTTCCTTCTTTTGTAATCTGTTTACAAATCCAAATAAATTCCTTAATCATCCAACCGGCGGTAACAATAATATCCGGTTGAAAGTCTTTTATTTTTTTTAAAATGTCTTCTTTAGTAAACTGATTATATTGATGTGTTTCAAAATTTTTTATTTCAGGAATAGTTTTATCAAAAAGAGCAACGTGAAATGCTAAAACTTCACCGTCTGTTTTTTCAACTAATTTTTTTATTGTATTTTCCTGATGAGGAACATAGTCAATAATTAAGAAAACTGCTTTCATTTTACTGCAATTTTGTTTAAAGGTTTTCATTACTTAAAATTACTTAACGTGTTTGATAAATTTCGCAGGTATTCCTGCATAAACAGAATTCTCTAATAAATCTTTATTAACCAATGCTTTAGCAGCAACAATTGTTTTAGAGCCTACCTTAACACCGGGTAAGATAGTAGAATCTGCACATATCCAACATCCATTTTCTATAATAATATCATAACTTATTCCTTCTCCAGCTACATTTTCAGAATTAATATCTATAATATGAGTACCGGTTCCTATGTATACTCTTGGAGCAATATCTATATTACTTCCAATTGTAATTTTCGCGTTTGGATTTTGCTTTGATTTTGAACTGACAATTAATGTACTAATCCCGATCCATACATTATCTCCAATTTCAAGATCGCCATCTCCTAAAATTTTTACCGAAGAGCAAATTCTGACATTATTTCCAATTTTTGCACCAGCTAATCTAAGTATTTTATTTTTAAGACTAAACAAACTTGTTTCAGGTAAAAAAAGTCTTAATATATTATATATATATAAAATTTTAGTGTTCATTTTCTATTTTTAAGCTTGTTGATCTTTGCATAGATAAGAGAAAGACTATTTTTGATCTAGGATCATTTTATAGTAATTGATGTATTGTTCTGCTATTACTTCGGGATGGTATTTAACAACATTTTGTTGTCCTAATTCTAACAATTTATTTTTTAATTCCGAATCGGAAATTATATTGTTAATGGCTTTTCTTATTTCTTCCACTGAGTTTGGATTTACAAGTACAGCACCGTCTCCGGCAACTTCTTTCATCGGACTAATATTGGATGTAATTACACAGCACTTCATCTCCTGCGCTTCTAATATAGGCAATCCAAAACCTTCATACAATGAAGGGAAACATAAGATATCTGAATCTTTATAAGCTTGAATTAATTCCTCTTCGCTCGCTCTTTCAAAATTAATGTAATCAATATTGTTATCTTGTAAAAATTTTATTCTTTCGGGAGATAGCAAACCAATAATAATTATTTTAACATCAATACCAATAATAGCCTGTAAAATTCTGTCAAGATTTTTTTTAGGATAATATCCGACTGCCAGAATTACTGGTTTGGAATTAACCGGTTTTTCGAAATCCTGATAGGGTATGGTAAGACAATTGGGTATTACCGTTATTTTACTTTCTGCCCAGGGAAACAATGCTACTAATTCCTTTTTCGTTTTTTCAGAAATTACCGTTACATATTTTAATTTTTTCAATGGTAAATAAAACCATAGAAGCTTAAAAAAATATTTCTTTATCCCTCTCAGTTCCGAAATATTTCCGGCATCGTGTATGGTAAGAACTGTATTCTTTCTTTTCAGTAAAAAAACAGACCAGTGTATAGCTCCCGTAATATGATTTATTTCACTTTGATTTTTTTTAAAAAAAAGATTGGTTTTTATAAATCCCAACAATGAAAAATTAGGATTTACTTCATAAATATTTTTTGTATCAATCCCTCTTTTTATCATCTCAATATCAAGTATGGAAAATAGTTTTTCTATACTTAAGAATTTTGGGTTGGGGAATCTTTGAAAAAAAGTGACTTTCATATGATTTTAAAAAGAAAAGAATAAAGTTTTGAACGGAACAAAAGGAGTTGGATCAGAAAAAACATATTTGATAAATTCTAAACCTGCAAACAGAAGTAAAAAAATTAAATAAAGATTTTTCTTCCCCATTTTATTCATAACCGGAATAAGCCAAACATATAAAATAACTTCTAAAATTATAAAATATACCGAAACTCTGGAACTCATGTATTCTAACTTTCCAAAAAAGAATACATAGGCGGCCAATGAAAAAAATAGGGTATTTAATAATAATTGATAATAAGATTTATGTTGTAAAAAATTTTTATACCGAATCATAAGAAATATCGGTAAACCTCTTCTTATAATTCCAAGTACAAACATATAATAATTTGATTGCATTTTTGCAAAGCCTATATTATATCCTTTAATAATATATGATATTTTTTCAGGAGCAAAATTACTAATTACAAAATTAAAAATTGTAAAATTAAGACCCGTAATATTAAATAACAATAAAGCAAACAGGGTAACAATCCAAATTTTATCGTTTATTTTTCTATCTAAAAAAAGCAAAAAAACATAGATAAATGCAGAATAGTGAAAAAAAGTAGCAATTAAAATAAAAACCAGATATGATATTTTCTTTTCCTTTAAAAAATAAATATATGCAAAAAAACCAATTGCAATTGCTAAAAGCTGTCGGTTACTCCCAAAAAGTCCAACTGTACAGGCAAATACAAGTAATAATCCAGTTATTGGGTATTTAGTAATTTTATTTAAAGAAAAATAATATAAGCTATAAATGACAGAATAATAAAAAAACAAAAAAAACGGATAGCTGAAATTCAGAATATTTCTGAAAAAATATACTAAATATTTGTACAAAAATTCATAACGATATCTTGTATCATTTAACTTAAAAAACTGGTAATGATTATAGGTATTCCAAAAGTCCATTCCGGAATCGAACTTGATAGATTCCAATAAGACAATAAAAAAAAGCGATAATATAAATAATGCCTGATGAAAATTATTTTTTCTCTGGTGCTCGATTACTGTAAATAATAAGATCAATAAAAATAAAATAATTATCATCATTGTTTTTAAGATAATTATTTACTGATAACTTTTTTGAAAAAGATTTTTGAAAAGAAATAGTATACAAAAATCATTTGAAATAAAGTGGCAATAAAGAAATACACATCCTGCTCTATAATAATACTTTTTATCAAAACCTGAGAGTAAAATATGAAATAAAACATACTGCCCTTAAATGGAAGAAACTGTATGATGTTTAATACAATAGAAAGAATAGCAATATGTAAAAAAACAAAAATTAACCCACCTTCCAGATATGCCCATCCATATACGGTTGGTGTAGGCGAATTTCTAACTCCCCTTACGATCATTTGTTGAAGATGTGCTCCATTTTCTTCGGCAGGCTTTGAAGGTATAATAATTCTGGGAACCATACTTACAGGCAAATAAACAAAACGCTCCATATTTTTATAAAAATTCCAATCCGGCTCCTTTTCAACTGAAAATAATAAATAAGAAAACATGGATATCCTGTCTGAGTAACTGTTTGTATTTTCATTTAAGCTGCCTGAAAAATCAATATTTATTGTTTTTACCGCCGCAATCTGCATCGCTGTTACCTTAGAATTAGTGTTTGTCAAAGCTTCACGATAATTACTATTAAAAGGATATAAAATAATTAAAAATAAAGCTAACGGTATAATTACCTTAAGAGGAATACCTCTTCCTGAGGCTAAAAATGGTATTAAAAATAATACTATCCCGAAAATTAATATTCCTTTCATCCCTGCAACCAAACCAAAAATTATATAAAGTATATTATACAACTTAAAGCTATTCGTAAATAATTTTGAATTATTGCCCGACATGAATTTTATAATAACATACGTAAAATAAAAAAGAGGAGAGAAATAATTGATGATCTGAATTAAGAATGAATAAGAACCGGATGCTGCCTCTCCGTCGGCTCCGTACCCAATCAAACCTGTTAACAATAAGAAATAGGATAAAATCATAGAAATAATAGACAAATAAATGAATATTTTCTCATTTCTCAAGACATAGGTACTATCCAACTTCAAACTTGCCGTATTCTTTACATTTTTAAAATTAATAACTAAAAAAAGTAAATCAATAATGTTTATTGTAAGAAGCCCAACAAATATGACGACCAAAGTATCATATATATATGAAATATTTACGTAAACTTCTCCATAAATCCCTACATCCTTCAAGTAAAATTTATCTGAAACGAGATAATAATTTAAGATCAAGTATAGGAATGTTGAAAATTTAACCCAGTCCGTCAGTCTCGGTCTTCCAAACTTATACCATGATAAGGTAAATGGAACCAGTGAAAGGATACTGCTAAAAAAAGCAATAATTAATTCAAAAAAAACCTCTCTATTTTTCACTACTTCATAGAGATATATAGATCTGACTATGATGATCAGAAAAATAAATATATTTAACAGTATAAAGTTTGTTTTGCTTAATTTGAATTTTATCACTTTAAGATTGTAAAAATTTATTAATATTTACTATTGGCAACACGCTTATTAGAAAAATAAGATTTTATATTTTCTTTTATAAAGATCATGTTTTCATGCCTAGTATAATTTGAATTAAATAATCTTATCAAATTAAAAAATACGTCTACAAAAACATATAAAATATAACTGCTGAAGTTCCTCCTAAAATACAAATTTTTACTTCTTTGTACTATAACTCTTTTTGAATTGGCAATTACCTTATTAAAACTAGCACCTTCTAAATGTATGATCGAAGTATTATTGTAAATATAATTTTTACATTTACGTTTTGAAATTCTCTTTTGCATATCCGTTTCTTCGAAATACATAAAAAAGAGAGGACTAAAGCCGGAAACCGAGTCAAAAAGAGTCTTTCTTAGCAACATATCGGCTCCTGTAACTTTTTCAATCATCTGATATTCTTTGTTCTCATCAATAATAAATTCAGCATTTTTAAATTTGAAATATGAAGAAAACATTAAAAGATATTCGCTGAAAGGTGTCGGAAAATATCCACCAGAATGTGCGACTTCGTGTTTTGCATCAATCAATTTACAGCCTAAGACTCCTATTTTTAATTTATTCTCATTTTCGTAAAAGAAATCACACATTTTTTTTATGGAATTTTCAATTAAGATAGTATCTGAGTTCAATAAAAAAAGAAGTTCTCCCTTGGCTTTTTCAGCCCCCAAATTATTAGCTCTTCCAAAGCCCAAATTCTCATTAGAATAAATATAACAGATCTCTTTTCTGTTTTCAAAATATTCTTTTGATCCATCTGCAGATGCATTATCCACTAAGATAATTTCATATTCTACGTCCTTTGTTTGAGATATAATAGATGCTATACAATTCTCCGTTATATCTTTCGTATTATAATTTACAATGATTATAGAGACTTGCATATCAATTTTTACTCTTTATTTTTTCTAAAACTTGTTGGTCTATCTTTTTATAAAAAGTATCCATATTCTGTTTAATAAAATCTATATTAAAGTCTATTAAGTTGACATTCATTCTAGACTCTATTAGTTCTTCAGGAATTCTCCATTTAATAAATTTTGCAGGATTTCCACCTACAACTGAAAAAGGTGCCACATTTTTAGTGACAACACTTCCTGCAGCAACTATTGCTCCTTTTCCGATTGTAACTCCAGACATTACAATTACATTTGTACCGATCCAAACTTCATCTTCTATTACTATTTCTCCTCTTGTTGTGGCATCCTGCAAAGGGCTTAATTTATCAAAAAAAGTTTTTAACGGAAAAGTAGTAAATGTATCTACCTGATGATTTCCCCCCAGAATAAAAACTACATCAGAAGCAATACTCACGAAGTTGCCTATTGATAATTTCTCATTAGGATTCTCAAAAGATTGAAAATTTATTTTACCATAGGTGTATTTTCCAACCTTTATTTTATTAATATCTTTAATATTATTACCAAGTGCGGTGTAATTATGTTTATTATTCAGCCGCCAACGAACAGAAGCTATTTTTAATGAAATCCAGTTAAAGAATTCAATTCGTAATGCATTTATTAACTTGAGAAATACTATCATACAATTTGTTTATAGATATTCATAAGTTCATCCATATGCTCTGATGCCGTTTTTGTACCTTTAATATTATTAATAACTCTGTTATATAAATTATATACATCGTCAGAATTCATTAGCTGTAAAGCAGAGTTAATTCCATCCTCATTGGGCTCAAAAAGAAAACCATTATTGTTGGTAACAAAATCAGGAATACCTCCCATCTTGGTACCAACTATAGGAATACCTGCATTCAAAAATTCAAATACAACCTGAGGGGCATTATCTTCCCAGATGGATAATACTAAACCTACATCAATTTTCTTTAAAATATCTACTAAATCACTGTGCTGATATCTGCCGTGATAAAATACGTGAGGCATTGTCTGTATTTTTTTTAATACATAATCCTCTATTCCACCATAAATATGAAATTCATGATTGCTATTTTCTGCTAACTTTAAAAACAGATCGGCTCCTTTATGAAAGTGTAAATTACCAATAAAACCAAATTTAATTTTTTGGTTTTTTTCTTTTTTCTCTCTTGTTGTGAAATTTTTTCTGAAACTTTCATCAGCAGTATAATTACCTATGTGGTTTACTACAAATAAATCATTTTCATATCCATTTTCCTGATAAATTTCTTTAACTCTGTGGGAAACAGCAATCAGTGCATCAACATTTTTGAATAATTTTCTACCTTCCAAAAACCTTTCATGATGACCACTGGAATTAGCTATTTTTTTTACTTTAAGCAGTTTCAGACCTTTTCTTATACCCCCTCCAATATATTTCTGATCAAGTGTTTCTTCGTATGAAATACAAGAATTACATTTTAAATTTTCTTTACTATTTGTACACAATTTTCCATCTTTATCCAGCAGGATAATTCTATTGCACACATAAGAATAATCATGAAGAGAAATAATAACCTTCGCATATTTTTTTAAAACTTCCAAAACCTTTAACGGAAGATCAATCATCATATGAACATGAATAATATCCGGAGAAAGATCTTTAACAACATTTTCCACAACATGTACATCTTCATTAGTAATAACACTGCTTAGATGAAAAGGTCTTAATTTTGGATCAATACTAAGAGTTTTAAAGTTATAGTTTTTTTCTTCTTTATTATCTTCTGAATACAATACTGTTACATCAAGACCGTTATCTGCCATTGTACTGGAAATATTTCTTACATAGTTTGTTATCCCTCCATTAAAAGAAATATCAAAACCTGTACAAATTTGAAGAACTTTCATTATTTTAAATTTTTTATTAAATCTAAAGCTTCACCTATTACATGATGCATATCCATATATCTATAGGTCGCTAATCTTCCCACAAAATAAATTTTATCCATTTTCTTAACCTCTTCTTCATACAATGCAAGTTTTTCCATATCCTCCGTTAATCTTTTCGGATAGTAAGGAATATCTGCTTCTTCAGTTTCTTTACTGAATTCTTTAAAGTAAGTTGTTTTTTCATGTTCTTCCCAAGGAGTAAAATGCTTATGCTCGTGTACTCTGGTAAATGGAACTTCAGGATCTGCATAATTTATTACAGGATTACCCTGATAATCTCCTTCAGCTACAGCTCTTTCAAAGTATACCGTTCTGTACGATAGTCTTCCGTATTTATAATCAAAAAAAGCATCTATAGGTCCGGAATAGAAAACTTTTTCATATTCTGAAAGATCCCATGAAGAATCAAACTTCGTATTAAGCTTAACTTCGATATTGTCAGCAGAAAGCATCTTCTCGAAAATTGCCGTATATCCATCTCTGGGAATACCCTGATAAGGATTTGCATAATAATTATCATTATAATTAAATCTTACAGGTAATCTTTTCAGAATACTTGCCGGTAATTCTGTAGGTTCACATCCCCACTGCTTTTTTGTATAACCATAAAAGAAAGCTTTATAAAGATCTTCCCCGATAAACTTCATGGCTTGCTCTTCGAAATTTTGGGGTTCTTCAATATCTTTTTTTGCAATAGATTCTATAAATACTTTTGCCTCATCCGGACGCATTGTTTTATTAAAAAACTGGTTTATGGTATGCAGATTAATAGGCATAGAATATACGTTCCCTTTATAAATTGATTTTACACGATTTACAAACGGAACCATTTCACAAAAATTTTGGATGTAATCCCAAACTTCTTTATTGTCTGTATTAAAAATATGCGGACCGTATTTGTGTACCATTACATTGGTTTCCGAATCTCTCTCTGTATAGCAGTTTCCTCCTATATGATCACGCTCATCTATTACAGTGATATGATTTTCAGGATTCTTACTCAGTTGTTCTGCAATAACAGCTCCGGAAAATCCAGATCCAATGATTAGATATTTTTTCATTTTATTATTCGTTTCTATTTTTTAATGTCAAGAAAATTTGTTTTGGGCTGAAATAATCCGCTTTAAAAATACCTATTTTTTCTTTTTTCAATGCAAGATACATTAAAAAGGTTACTAGGCACTCTATAATTACACAATTCCAGGCCGTTCCTATATATCCCCAATATTTACTCATAAATATATTCAGTATAAGACCTGCAATGCTCGCTATGAAAGTTGTTCTGAAGAACATTTTATCCAAACCTAAATTTAACATAAGCTGTATGCCGAAAATATTTGAAAGACCAACGATAAATGGTATAAAAGAGATAATTTTTAAAACATTAATAGAATTATCAAATTGATGCCCATAAATAAGCCTAACCAAAAATGGCGCAAATAAAAGAAGTGCAACAGATGCAAAAAAAGTAAGATAAAAAACTATTGGAACAATTTTTTTTATCAGAGTTATTCCATGATCTCTTGATATAGAGAATGCTTTTCCAATAAAAGGATAAAGTGCTGTAGAAATTGGAATCATAAGCATTGAATTAACTATATTAAGGAAATTCTGGCTTGTTGTATAGTAACCAACTTCTTTAATATCAGCAAAAAAACCTAAAACTACAGTATTGGTAGAAGTATATAGACTAATCACAATGGTGGAAAAGAAGATCATTCTTTCATCAAAAATAAGTTTGAATGATTTTCTGAAAGATACCAATCTATACTTAATTTGAAATTTTCTGATAGCGTACAGAAAAAGAAATACATTCGTCGATATCAAAAAAATTGTTGAGAGCAGAGGAATCCAATAATAATCTGAACTATGCTTAATCAAAATAAAAACTAATGCTGTATTTATAAGTCCCTTAACAAAATTAAGCTTAGCGAAAATTTCCAGTTCCTGTAATCCCTGAAAGATATATTGAGGAGAAATTACTGTAGATATACAGCCTATAAATAGTATTACCGCAACTGAAAGATCTTTTTGTATAGGAGTAAAAAAATAAAGGGAACTGGCAAATAAAATGCAGGATACTGCATATAAAATTATTCTTGATGTAAATACTTCAGAGACAATTTCGTTAATATATTCTTTATTATTAGAATTCTGTGATATCCTTCTGGTAGCAGTTAAATCAAAACCATAAGCAATAAGAAGCGTGAAATATCCAATAAATGCCATCGCATAGTTGATAATTCCATATCCGTCCGGGCCAATTATCCTGGATACATATGGCACAGTGATCAATGGAAATATATAATTAACTATCTGAATAATTCCCAAAGAAGCTATATTTCTTACTAGCTTTTTTTTTTCAAGCATCATTATCTTTATTTAGATATTCTAATTCAATCTCTACTATATATAGTGATTCTTACATGTAGATTCAATATATTTTATAATCGGGCATCTGCTAAATCTCTATCTAAAAATGCTTTCACATCAAATAATATAGAACTATCAGCTTTTAATGAAGCAATATTGAGCAATTTAAATTCATTATGTGAAACTGCCAAAACAACAACCTCATATTTTTTATCCTTGATGATATTTTCAAGAGCTTCAATATTATATTCAGATTTCACTTCTTCTTTATCTGCCCATGGATCATAAACATCCACATTAATACCATATTGTTTAAGCTCGGAATAGATGTTTACAACTTTTGTATTTCTGATATCCGGGCAATTTTCTTTAAAAGTAATTCCTAAAATTAAAGCATTTGCATCTTTAACCTGAATACCTTTTTGAATCATTAACTTAACAACTTTTCCTGCAATAAATTCAGGCATCATATCGTTTACTCTTCTGCCGCTTAAAATTACCTGTGGATGATAGCCAAGCTGTCCTGCTTTATGAGCCAAATAATAAGGATCTACAGAAATACAGTGTCCTCCTACTAACCCGGGACGATATTTTAAAAAATTAAACTTTGTACCGGCAGCATCTAAAACATCATGAGTATCTATACCAATTCTGTCGAATATTAATGCTAACTCGTTTACAAAGGAAATATTTACATCCCGCTGAGCATTTTCAATTGCTTTTGAAGCTTCTGCGACCTTAATACTTGGCGCTTTATGGGTTCCTGCTTTAATTATTAGTTGATACAAATTATCTATATCTTCAGCAATTTCCGGTGTAGAACCTGAGGTAACTTTTTTAATCGTCACTAAAGTATTTATCTTATCTCCGGGAACAATTCTTTCAGGTGAATAACCTACAAAAAAATCATCATTTAGTCTTAATCCAGATTCTTTTTCTAATACCGGAATACATTCTTCTTCTGTACATCCAGGATATACAGTAGATTCATAAATCACGATATCATCTTTCTTAAGAATTCTTCCTAACATTTCACTTGCTTTTATCAGCAAGGTAAGGTCGGGAGAATTAAATCGATCTATCGGTGTAGGAACGGTTACGATATATACATTTGCTTCTGAGATTTCTTCAAGAGAATAAGAGGGAAGATATCCTTTTTTAAAATTGGTTTCAGAAGCAGTTCGCAAAAGTTCTTTAATTTCCTGAGAATCGGCTTCTAACGTATGGTCTTCACCATTTTTCAGTTCTTCAATTCTAAGCTTATTAATATCAAAACCATAAACAGGTAAGTGTTTTGAAAATTCCAAAGCTAAAGGAAGTCCAACATAACCCTGACCGATTACAGCAATTTTATAGTTTTTATTTGTTTTCATCATTTTTAGTAAAAATACTTTTTACCTTATCGAAAAAGTTTCTGTCATCTGTTGCTGTATATCCATATCCATACTTATTTCCATAAGCAAAGTATTCTTTATTTACATCATTTAATACAAATGCAACATTTTTAATTTTATGTCCTTCTACTTGTTTGTTAGCAAAATCGATTAGAGATTTTTCAGTATGTCTTGATCTTGTTACGTACAAAGTAACATCTGCCATATTTGCAATCAGTAAAGTATCTGTTACCAACATTAAAGGTGCAGTATCTATAATGATATAATCATATGTACCCTGAAGATCGGCAAGAAGGTCTTCATATCTGCCATTAGACAATAATTCTGTCGGGTTTGGAGGAATACTTCCGGAGAAGATCACATCCAAATAAGGATTAAAAGCACTTTGGTGAACAATATCTTCTACGGAAACCTGATCATCATAAAGAAACTCAGTTAATCCGGCTAAACCTTTTCTTGCTGTATTATATCTTTGCAGCTGCGGGTTTCTTATATCTGAACCAATGATGATGATCTTCTTCTTCGGAGTTGCCATGGTTAAAGCAAGATTTACCGATACGTGTGTCTTACCTTCACCTTTAACCGTAGAAGTTACAAATACAGTTCTTCCTTTTTTAATATTTTTAGGAAACATGAAATTCATGTTTGTAATTAAAATTCTGAAAGATTCTGCCATTGGAGAAAGATCATTCATTTTAACCAATTCATCCTGACCTCTTTCCATGCTTGGAATTTCTCCTATGATTGGTTTTCTTTTCGTTAATTTTTCAAGATCATGCTTTGTTTTTACCTTATCATTGAATAATTGTTGAAGATAAATAATAGCGATTGGAATCAAAAAGCCTATTAAAAATCCGGAAAGTAAAATTACCATTCCTCTAGGCGCAACTTTCATTCCTACAAAAGCTTTGTCAACAACTCTTGCCTTAGGTGCAGTAACCGCCATTGATATAGCTGTTTCTTCTCTTTTCTGTAATAAGAGAAGATATAATGATTCTTTTATCTGCTGCTGTCTTTCTATACTTCTAAAGAGTTTTTCCTGAACCGGTACTTTAGCAATTTTACCAGAGATACTGTTTTGTTCGGATGATAATCCGCTTTTAGCTAATTGAAGTCCTGTTTTATTTTTCTGTAAACTTTGAATAACAGAATTTCTAATGTTATTGATTTGTTTTGTAATATCAACAACCAGGGGGTTTTCAGGTGTTGCACTTTGAAGAAGTTTATTTCTTTGCAATACCAATTGATTATATGAAGAAATATTGGTAGTTGCACTAGGATTGTTTAAACCTAGATTACCTGGTAATGTCTGATAAGAATTCTGATTACTCACATAACCTAACAAAGCATCTGTAAGTTCAAGCTGCGCATTAATTTCCAGCTCTTTACTTTTGGCTTCTGCATTTGTTTCTAAACCTAATTTAACCTCTGTTTCTATATCGGATATTTGGTTACTTTGCTTAAATCTTTCCTTTTGATTTTCAACTTCACCCAAATCTTTGCCCACCTGCTCTATTCTTTCACTAATAAATTTAGCTGTATTTCTAAATTCTGTATTTTTATCTTCAATTGCATCCTCATTGTATACCTGAACTAATTTATTGATCATCGTTTTCGCTTTATCAACATCTGCATAATTCATAGCAAGCTTGATAACAGTAGCGTCTTTATTTACAAGCGATACATTTAAAGCAGCTTGATAATCATCAGTTCTGGAATCTATGGTAGAAATATCTAATATAATCTCATCTAATCTCTTATCTTTTTTATAATTCTCATTTTTAAGAATCATTATATTAGCAAAAGGTAGACTAATAACCTTATTAAAGGTAGCATTAATTGTAGGTAAACTCTCAGAATAAAGTTTTAGTTGATTTCCGTTAATTTTTAAATTTACAAGTCTTGAAACTTTTCCTTTTATATCTTTTTCTTGTAAAACTCTAACCTTTATCGGCGATGATTCACCGTAAATTTCATGTTTCAAATCTCCGTTGTAAATATTGGTTTCAAGGCCAAGACTTTTTACAACTTCGCGTACAAGTTTTTTAGACTTGAAAATTTCCATTTCATTTTCAACTCCATTACTCCCTATTTTACCAATACCGGAGATATCCCTTAAAACAGCAAAATCCTGTGTTCCTACATTATTTGATTTTGAGTCTTTAATAAGTACTGTTGAAGCGACTTCAAAAATTGGAACTTGTCTTTTAAGATATAAGTATGCAAGAGCTAGTGATATTATAACACTAGCAGCAAGCCAAATCCAACGCTTTAAATAAGGTTGGATTATATCTCTAACATTAAATTCTGTATCAATTTCTGTTGAATTAATATTTTGTTGTTCCATCATTTTTATTTCTTAAATAGACCTATCACAACTGCAATTGCTGTTACACCGATAGAAATTGCAGATAAAATAAGAGGTGTATTCGGATTCTGTTTTGAGATTACATCTTTTGTATTGTTCGCAGATACAATTATAGCATCACCCTGTTTTAGATTATAGTAAGGAGAATTAATAAGATTGGCATCCTGCACATTTACTCTTCCATGAGTAATTTGTCCATTTTCTGTTCTTATTATCAGGATATCATCTCTCCTTCCATAGGTAGTGAGATCTCCAGCCATTGCTAAGGCATTTAGAATAGTTGCCTGTCCGTTTGTTACAATATAATCGCCTTGCCTGTTTACTTCGCCTAAAATTGAAATTTTAAAGTTGGTAAGTCTTACAGATACCGTAGGATTAATAACAAATTCTTTCATTCTGTTACTTAATTCCTCTTTGAACTGGACTAAGGTTTTGTTTGTTGTATTGAGTTTTCCCAAAATTGGAAAATCTATATCTCCATTTGAATCTACAATATAAGTTGGTCCTGAAATAGTTGTTGATCCTTGACCAGGAGTATTTCCACCTGCAAATGTATTATTCTGAACAAATTCTGAAGATGAGAAATTTTGATTAAATGGTTTAACAACATCTAAATCTTTAGCCGTAATAAGAATAACAAGCTGATCTCCCGATTGAATTGTATTTTGAGAATTTTTAGCAGAAGCTTCTATGGCAACATTTTCTATATTCTGCATATAATTCAGATCGTTGTGTGCGTTGGGATTTGTTTTGCACGAAACTAATGTAACTGCCAGTAATACAGCCAGTATTTTACCTTTCATCATATTTTAAAATTGTACAAATATACATTTATTATTTTTCTATTTATCCAGTATTTCATAAATAGAATTGTTACTTCTAAATTCAGGAACTATAGTTTTCAAAATTCTTACGACTTCTACCTTATCTCTTTTGATAGCAGCTTTGGTAACCAGATTAACCATAGATTCAATTTCAGAAAATACCATACTCGGATCTTTTGAGATCATAATCTTTTCGTTATGAGTCGGCAATGTTTTTGCATCATCACTCAAAAGCTCTTCATATAACTTTTCTCCCGGTCTTAAACCTGTATAAATAATTTTAATATCAATATTAGGCTCAAATCCTGATAATTTTATCATTCTTCTCGCGAGATCCAAAATTTTTACGGGTTCTCCCATATCGAAAACGAAAATTTCCCCGCCGTGTCCCATGGTTCCGGCCTGAAGAACAAGTTCACAAGCCTCCGGAATCGTCATAAAATATCTTACAATATCAGGATGCGTAATCGTAACGGGACCTCCTGCTTCAATTTGCTTTTTAAAATGAGGAATTACCGATCCGTTAGATCCTAAAACGTTTCCGAATCTTGTTGTAATAAATTTGGTTTTGTTTCCTTCCACATTTTGTAAAGACTGAACAAATAATTCCGCAGCTCTTTTTGAAGCTCCCATCACGTTGGTAGGATTTACAGCTTTATCTGTTGATACCATTACAAACCTGTTCACATTATACTTACTGGAAAGTGTTGCAATGATTCTTGAACCTAATACATTCACTATAATACCTTCGTGTGGATTTTCTTCAACCAATGGCACGTGTTTATATGCCGCAGCATGATAAACCATAGAAAAATTATAGGTTTGGAACAATGGTTCTATTCTATGCTTATTGGAAACATCCGCCAATACAAATTTAAAGGTGATATGAGGAAATTTTTCTCTCATTTCAAGCTCTATATCATACAGAGGTGTTTCAGCCTGATCTAATACAACGATAAGAGAAGGATTAAATTGTGCAACCTGTCTGACAATTTCGCTCCCAATAGAACCTGCACCTCCGGTTACTAAAATTGTCTTGTTAAAATGTCTGCTTCGCACATCTTCACTTTCAATTTTAATTGGTTTTCTGTTCAACAAATCTTCGATCTGAAGATTTCTGATGGAACCTCCAAGATCACTGTCTCTAAGTTTCTGAACGGAAGGAGCTTTAAAGATGTTGAAATCTTTTTCAAGAAATAAATTTACCCAGGAATTCATTTCATCTTTAGACATCATTTCTTTTATAATGATGACTCCGTCTACTAAAAGTTCTTCTTTCGAATGTTTTTCAATTTTTTCCTTTGAAAGGATTGGCTTTCCTAACAACGATGCTCTTTTAGAATCTGTTCTCTGGGTTAAAAAACCTACAACATGATAAGGAAGACTTGGATTGTCTAAAATAGCTCTCGCAATGGCGATAGACTGCTCATCGATTCCTAAAACAAGAATTCTCTTCTTAAGTGTACTTCTTCTGTATTCTCTTACGATATGAAAAAATTCTTTTACATATAATCTGAAAAGAAATAATCCCATAAACGAGATGATGAAATATAAAATAAGATAAGGCGTTAAAATAAATTTTCCGCCGGTGATCCAGAAATAAAAGATATTAATTGTAGCTACTGTAACCATTGTACAGAAGCAGGACGTCAAAAGTTTAAAAAGATCTGTAAAAGTAGAATGCCTTATAATTCCTGCATATGTTTTAAAAACATACATGAATAAGGCGTTGATAACGATAATAGATAAAAATACAAGACTTTTATCATCATAGATAAATTCACGCTGGGTAATTTTTTCTATAATATAGGTAGATAAAAACAACGATACTACCAGAATAATAATATCAATTATTAATATTATCCATCTGGGCAAATATCTTACATCAGAGAGACTGACAACATTATCTCCTCCAAAAACTTTCTTTCTAAGAGAATCGTACATTGTCTATATTTGTGTTCATGTATTTCAAAATTTAATATCGGGCAAAAAACAAACCCATTTATTTTCGTGTAAAATTACAATAAAATTTCATCGATTTTTGAATTAATAACAAATTTAATTTCTGTAATTATATAATGTTCTGGTAATTCTCTCTTTACACTTTTCTGTAATATTACTTCCCGAAGGAAGGCACAAACCTTTATCAAAAAAAGTACCAGAAATATTGTTTCCAAAAAAAACACACTCTTTATATAATGGCTGCAAGTGCATCGGTTTCCACAAGTATCTGGTTTCTATATTATTCTCAGAAAATATATTTCTCAATTTTTCTTTATTCCAATATAAATCATCAATTAAAATCACATTTAACCAATAATTTGAATAAAATTTTTCAGAAGGCTCAGAAAATAAATTCAGATCATCAAAATGATTAAATAAATCCTGATAGAAAATATGGTTTTCTCTTCTGGACTGTATTCTTTTTTCAAGAACCTCCATTTGTCCTCTTCCTATTCCTGCATGTATATTGCTGATCCGATAATTATAGCCTACTTCAGAATGACTGTAAAAATCCTTATTTTCCTTTGCCTGTGTTGCAAGATAAAGAGCTCTGTCTTTAGCAGATTTATTCTTTGAAACAAGAATGCCTCCTCCAGAAGTCGTAATAATTTTATTTCCATTGAAACTTATAATAGATAAATCGCCAAAAGTTCCACATGCCTGATTGTTATATTTACTTCCTAAAGCTTCTGCACTATCTTCAATGAGAGGAATATCATATTTTCTTGAAATTTCCAGAATTTCATCCACCATAAAGGGCATTCCATAAAGACTTACTGCAATAATTGCCTTGGGCTTTTTTCCTTTCTTCAAACAATATTTTACAGCATCTTCCAATGCATTAGGGCAAATATTCAAAGTAGAAGGTTCACTGTCTACAAGAACCGGAATGGCATTTAAATATACAACAGGATTTACAGATGCCACAAAAGTAAAAGACTGGCAGATTACAAAATCTCCCTTTTCCACATTTAATAATCGTAAAGCTAAGTGAATGGCAGCAGTTCCGGATGAAAGAGCAGTTACACAGGTATTTTCTCCCAAATATTCTTCGAGATCCTTTTCAAAAACATCTATATTGTTTCCCAACTGAGATATCCAGTTGGTATCGAATGCTTCATGTATATATTTCAGCTCCGTCCCTCCCATATGTGGTGGTGAAAGCCAGATTCTTTCTTCTTTCAAAATAAAACAATTTTATCATTTATGCGGCTCCAAAATTATCAATAATTTTCTCATATTCAAAGCCTCTGCTTATTAAATATTTGATTGTTTTTGCTTTTCTTTGATAATCCTTCAATCCACTCTGCTTATCATAGTAATCCTGATAAATTTTACGGATCGTTTTTTCATAATCATCCTCATGAATTTCATCAAAACATATACTGATTAATTTATCGGAAATCTGTTTTTGTTTCAGATGAATTTTAATTTTCGTCTTTCCCCAATGTTTGATGTAAAACTTACCCCTGATGTAGCTTCGCGTAAACCGTTCTTCATTCAGATAGTTTTCTTTCATCAGATAAAGCATAATTTCTTCCTTCGCTTCATCAATTAAAAGAAATTCTCTCATTTTCTGCTCAACTTCTGCATGACAGCGATCCTGATACACACAATAGTTTACCAGTTTCAGTTTAATCTCATCAAAAGTGAAAGACTTCTTCTCCATATATTTTTTACACAAAAAAGAATGAGCAAGAGCCCATTCTTTATTATTTATTTCTTTGAAAATTAATAGTTGAATAAAGCTTTACCTTCCATTAATTCATTTACTTTTTTTCTTACCGAAGAAATTACTTCTTCATTTTTGATGTTATCTACCACATCAGAAATTAATCCTGCAATAGTATCCATATCATTCTCCTTCAGACCTCTTGTCGTAATAGCAGCCGTTCCTAATCTGATTCCTGAAGTGGTGAATGGTGATTTATCATCAAAAGGAACCATATTTTTGTTACAGGTAATGTCTGCAAGAACCAAAGCTTTCTCTGTTTCTTTACCGTTTACATTTTTATTTCTAAGATCTACCAACATTAAGTGGTTGTCTGTTCCACCGCTTACAATATCAAACCCTCTGTCGATCATTGCTTTTGCCAAAGCCTGTGCATTAGCCTGAACCTGCTTCGCGTATGTTAAGAACTGATCGTCCAAAGCTTCTCCGAAAGCAACTGCTTTACCCGCAATAACGTGTTCCAGCGGACCTCCCTGAATTCCCGGGAAAACAGCTCCGTCCAGAACCTGACTCATCATCTTAGTTTCTCCTTTTGGCGTTTTATGACCATAAGTATTTTCGAAATCCTTCCCCATCATGATCATCCCTCCTCTTGGTCCTCTCAACGTTTTGTGAGTGGTTGTGGTTACTACATGACAGTGTTCAAAAGGATTATTTAAAAGACCTTTTGCCACCAAACCGGCAGGATGAGCAATATCTGCCCAAAGTGTAGCTCCGATCTCGTCTGCAACTTCTCTGAATTTTGCATAATCCAGATCTCTTGAATATGCAGAGAAACCGGCAATAAGCATTTTAGGTTTTTCTCTTAAAGCCACTTCTCTCATCTGATCGTAATCAATAAGACCTGTTTCTTTCTGAACTCCGTAAGAAACCACATCATACTGAATTCCTGAGAAATTAACCGAAGAACCATGCGTAAGGTGACCTCCCATGGAAAGATCCATCCCCATTATTTTATCTCCGGGTTTCAAAACTGCCAAGTAAACTGCCGCATTCGCCTGAGATCCGGAATGGGGCTGAACATTTGCATACTCTACACCGAAAAGCTCTTTAGCTCTGCTGATTGCAAGAGTTTCAACCTCGTCTACGACTTCACAACCTCCGTAATATCTTTTTCCGGGATATCCTTCAGCATATTTATTAGTCAATACGCTTCCCATAGCTTTCATTACATTATCAGAAACAAAGTTTTCCGATGCAATCATCTCAATGCCATGAGTTTGTCTTTGTCTTTCTTTTTCAATCAGGTCGAAAATAATGTCCATTTTACTTTTAGTTTTAGAAATTTTTCATGCCAAAAGTACGAAATTTTCACCGAGATTTCAGCATCCGGAATAATGATTTTAAAACTGATTTTCAACTATAGATTACTCTATTTATGTTTTAAATATAAACTTGCCTTCACCAGAAGAATAAGAACCGGAACTTCTACCAAAGGACCGATAACTCCTACAAAAGCCTGTGCAGAATGAATTCCGAAAACAGCAATACTTACTGCGATAGCCAGTTCGAAATTATTTCCGGTAGCTGTAAAAGCAATTGCAACATTCTTATCATAAGGAACTTTCATCATTTTATTCATCAGAAAACTGATAAAAAACATAATAATAAAGTAAAAAATCAGCGGAACCGCCACTTTCACCACATCCATCGGAAGCTCCAGAATCTGATCCCCTTTAAGACTGAACATCAGCACAATCGTAAATAACAAAGCATACAAAGTAATCGGAGAAATTGCCGGAATAAATTTTCTGTTGTACCAGTCTTTTCCTTTAAATGTTATAAGAAGATAGCGAGATAAAAATCCGGCCAGAAACGGAATTCCAAGATAGATCAGTACACTTTCCGTGACTTCACGCATTGGTACGGAAATACTGAAATTTCCAAGACCTAATTTCTGAGGAAGCACATTAATGAAAAGCCACGCAAAAAAACTGTAGGAAAAAATCTGAAAAACACTGTTCAATGCCACCAAAAGAGCAGCATATTCGCGATTTCCTCTTGCGAGATCGTTCCAGACAATTACCATGGCAATGCATCTTGCCAAACCAATCAGGATAAGACCGATCATGTAATCCGGTTCGTTTTTAAGAAAAATTACCGCAAGAACAAACATTAAAACAGGTCCCACAATCCAGTTTAAAAACAGAGAAACTGAGATTACTTTTTTATCTTTAAAAGCCTGTGGAAGGAGACTGTAATCTACTTTTGCCAAAGGAGGATACATCATGAGAATTAATCCGACAGCCAAAGGAATATTTGTAGTTCCCGAAGAAACAGATTGCGTAACCCGGGAAATTTCAGGAAAAAAGTAACCCAAAGAAACGCCGACAATCATTGCCAGAAAGATCCAGAGCGTTAAATATCTGTCTAAAAACTTTAATTTAGGATTCATCTACAATCTATTTGAGAAAATACATAAAACATTTCTGAAGCAATCTCCAGACTTCTTTTTTCATACACCTCAGTTTGTTGGGGAGTGTTATCCGAAACTTTAGGATCTTCGAAAGTAAGCGGAACTCTTTTTTCGGCTCCGGGAATAAACGGGCAGCCTTCATCGGCAGAAGAACAGGTCATTACAGCGGCAAAACTACGTTCAGGATTAAACGGATCATCGTATTTTTTGGAAAAACCAATCAAAGGCAATGTATTTTCATCAAATTTTATGGCATATACAGGATTTTTAGTTTCACTTAATTTCCAGACCTCAAAACCTGCATCAGATAAAGTTTCTGCAATTTTCGGAAACAGTTCGGTAACTTCCGTTCCTCCCGAATAACATTGTACATTCGGGATTTCATAATAATGTGCTGCAACCTGTGCCCAAATCTGCGACAAATGGCTTCTGCGCGAATTGTGTGTACAGATAAAATTGAGGCGCACTTCTTTATTCTCTCCCGTTTTTTGCTGAATATAGTCAGTGAGACTTTTTAAAACCACTTTTCGCTCTTCGCTGATTTTTTGCTGAAGAACTTTTTCTAGGTAAACAGATAATTTCGGATTCATACAGTTACTTTAAATTAACAGCATCCCGAGTTCGGAGCGCATTGAGATGTTTTATGACCAAGCTCTTTCAGACTTAATTTTTCCTTTTCCTGCGGAATTCCACATGAATCCTGCGCAAGACAGGCGGTCTTTTTATTTTTAAGGATAAAATGTTTTCCGTTAAATTCAAGGTCATACTTACCAATCGTTGTATCCTGATATTCCACTTCAATCTCTGAATCTCTAATTCCCAGTTTCTCTTCCGAAAGCTGAATAATATGAAGAAGTTTCCCCGGCTTCAGACGATGCTCATCATCTTCTGCATTCCAAAGCTGAAAATTAACTTTCTCTTCTTTTCTGATGGTTCCACCACAATCGATAAAATTTTTGCTTACCATCCCTATTTCTGTTACATGAAAATGTTCCGGTACAAAAGTTCCGTTTTCCAACTGAAATTCAACATTATCCAACGTTGGAAGGATATTTTTGATCTGTTCAAGTGTCATATTTTTCTTTTTAATTGTTTAAAAAATTATAATTAATTATATATTATAATATCGCAATATTACGATAATTGAAGGCAAAAAAATTTTAACAGCATTTTTGCTTTTTAACAGTAGAAATTACTTTTGAAAAAAATACATTCAGTACCACAAATGCATTCTCATCAATACAGTAACAGATAGAATTTCCTTCAATATTTCCTTTGATGAGTCCGGCATTTTTTAATTCCTTCAGATGTTGGGAAACTGTAGGCTGTGCCAAAGGAAGCTCATTGACAATATCTCCGCAGATGCACTCATTTACCTTCAGCAAATATTCAATGATAGCGATTCTCGCAGGATGCCCTAAAGCTTTTGCAATGGTAGCAATTCTGTTTTGTTCATCTGTAAAAAAATCTGTTTTTGTAGCTCCCATATTTAAACTATATCGCAATATTACGATAAATAATTTTCATTGACAATATTTTTAAAAAAAATTCTAAAAATCTGAGAAGAATTATTAATTATATGAGACTTATTTGATATTCTAAAAGTCATAAGGCTTTGTAATGAAATCAATGAAAGCTAAATCCATAACGAAGAATTTCATCTTGTACTCGAATTATTTTTTGAGACCAATAAATGACTCTTTCCATCTTATCAGGAAAATCCTTTTCAGATGAATTCTGATAAACACTCTGATAATTCTTATACATTTCCAACCTATCCATTAAATATTCTTCATAATCTTTCAGATTTTGTAGAATATAACCTGGCCCTTCACAGCCACAAGAATGGAAAACTTTTCCGATTCTGTAAAGGCTTTCAACAATTTTCCATTGTTTAGAAGCGCTTTTCTTTGGTGCTTTAAAATCCAGACCTAAATCTGCCATCAAACTTGAACATTCAGGACATTTTATCACGCGGTTTTCTATTTCTGAAATTACTTTTTCTAACTGATCTTGGTCTTTTTTTACAAAAATTGACGAGACATTTCGAATATTGAATCCATTAATCTTATGAAAATTTTTGGTATTGTTAAATTAAAATATATTTCATAAATTAGTATTATGAAATGTTATAAATGTCAATCATTAGATAAAGTAAA